>NZ_CALIOS010000020.1:0-8617 GCF_938044715.1 uncultured Turicibacter sp. | reverse complement strand
TTAAAATAATAAAAAAGAACAAGTCATATGACTTGTTCTTTTTTATTATTTTAAATGAATTGTAGGATAACGGAAATTCCTCCTGCTATAAGCATGACCGTAATCGGATTAAGCTTAAACTTACGAAGTCCAATTAAACTAAGTATAAAAAGAATCACAGACACCACCTGAAGATGATTCAAATTCGGTGGCCATATTTCCTCCCCAAAAAAAGATAAACAAATAATGGATACACCTGCACTAGCAATTAATGCGACAACGGCAGGACGTAAACCGAACAGAATCCCCTTTATAATCGGTAATTCTTTGTATCGCTGATATAAAAAGGCTAAGGTTAAGACAATGATACAAGATGGAGAAACACACCCCATTGTTGCAATAATGGCTCCTAGAAGTCCTGCAATTTGCATTCCAACAAAGGTTGCAGCATTAATTGCAATCGGACCCGGTGTCATTTGCGAAATCGTTATAATATCTGTGAATCCCGTCATACTTAACCAACCATTTTGTACAACAACTTGTTCCTCTATCAGAGGTAATGCCGCATATCCTCCTCCAAAACTAAATAGACCTATTTGAAAAAAACTAAGAAATAGTTTTAGATAAATCATTCTGTCACCTCATCTCCCTTTGTTTCTCTATGTTTATGAACTAAAAATGCTCCGATTAGTGCACATGTGATGATAATTAAAATTAGATTCACATTGAAAATATAACTGAGTATAAAAACGATTAACATCATCCAAATCATCTTTTTCCCACTATCTTTCACAAGATTATTTGCCATGCCAAAAACAACATCTACAATAACAGCTCCAATCGCTGCTTGCATTCCAAACATCAATGCACCCACCAAAATACTTTCTCTAAACAATTGATAAAACATTGAAATAACCGATAAAATAATTAAAGGTGGTAAAACTGTCGCTAAGATAGTGATAAATGCTCCTAAAATTCCAGCTAATCGATATCCAACTAAAATGGCAGCATTAACCGCCATTGCCCCTGGTGCTGATTGTGCAATTGCAGTCAAATCGAGCATTTCTTTTTCATCTAACCACTCTAATTCATTAACAAATTTCTTTCTCATTAATGGAACAATGACATAGCCACCACCAAAAGTAAAAGCACTCAAACAAAACGTTGAATAAAATAGTTTAAAGTAAAAATTAGCGTCCTTTTTCATACTCTCTCTCCCATATCAAAGCTATTTCTATCATTATAACACGTTTAGAATTTTACTAAAGTATAATTTCCATATTTTATATCATTATGTTAATTTGTTAGTTAGGTATGTGTAAAAAAAGAGAAATCACATGTGATTTCTCTTTTTTACATTATAATTGCCATTTTACAAGATTAACTTGCCCTTCACCTTCAAGAACTAAGTTTTGATCAATTTCCTTATTATAAATACGAGTTGTAAAGACTTCTGCTCCATTATTTAAATAAACTTCTACGATTGAATGATCGGAATAAATATGAAGATTTTCAATCGTGTCAACCGCAACCGAACGTTCATCACGCCCATATCCACTTTCACCTAACGCTAATGTAAAAATACCATTTTCATAAGATAATTTTAAATCTTCACGAAGTGTAAGTCTAAATTTCGTTGAGTTAGTAAATTCTAAGTTTAATTCAAAAGCATAGTTTTCGAATAATTCAATTTCCTTCTTTTCACCTAAAGATAAATTATTCATGGCAATTTCTTATTGACGCATCGCTTTTAGTTCGTCAACAGGTAATTGATAAATTTTATCACCTTTTAAGACAAGTTGACGTGGAAGGGTTAAACAATGTTGCCATTCATTTTCAATCGTTGGATTCCTATGTTCAATTGCATCCGGAACACCTGCCCAACCATACATAATCACACGTCCATCATGATTAATAAATGTTTGTGGCGCATAAAAATCAAATCCGCGATCTAGCTCATCAAATTCTCCTAGATTTAAAACATGTTTAGATTCATCAAATGAACCAATCGCATATCCACTTTGATAAACATTATGGAATTTTAATCCTTTAGCGTCTATTCCTTGTGGTGAGAACATAAAAACATCTTTACCTTCTAACTTGAATGTATCTGGACACTCCCACATGAATCCCATGTCATCAAGTCCACCAGCAGGAACGCTTAATAATTTCCAATCCGCTAAATTAGTTGATTGGTATAGTAAAACATATCCTTTATCGTCAACAGAACGAGCTCCTAAAACCATGTAGAACATTCCATCTTCTTCCCAAACTTTTGGATCACGAACATGAAGGCCCATATTTTTAGGATAATCTTCATTTGTTAATAAAACTTGTTTTTCTGAAAAGTTAAATCCATCACTTGATTTAACCATAATTACATTTTGTTCACGTCCTGTTAAGATGTAATCATGATTCCCCTCATGTTTAACATTCCCTGTATAAAATAAGTACATTTCATCATTATGAATAATGGCTGAACCCGAATAAACTCCATCAACATCTGCCGCAATATCTGGATATAAGGCAATTTCATGCTCTGTCCAATTTACCATATCTGGCGATGTATAATGTCCCCAAAATTTTAAGCCACCCTTTGCATCAAGTGGAGAGTATTGATAAAACACATGGTATAAACCTTTAAAATAACATAATCCATTCGGATCATTAATCCATCCCATTGGGGCCATAATATGATACTTATTGCGCCAAGCATCCGTTGCAACTTTATTCATTACTTCGTGTTTGTGGGCTTCAATTTCTTTAATAAACTGCTCTTTTGTCATCATGCTCTAGCCTCCCATTTTTTATAGCTTAGCGATTCATCATTTCAATGACTGCTTCTGTTGTTGGTAAGGCTGCAATTGCACCTTTTTTAGAAACTGTTAGTGCTGCTGTTGCGGCTGAAAACGTTAAGATTTCTACTACTTTAGCTTCATCTAAATTCACTAATTCTTCTAAGTTTGTCGCTGCTTTTGAAACTTGATATAAGAATGATCCGATATAAGAGTCTCCTGCCCCAGTCGTATCTTCTGCTTTTACCTTAAATGATGGAACTGAAATATTACGTTCTTTCGTAATAAATTCTGCACCCTCCGTCCCCTTCGTATAGATGACAACTTCAACTTGACCAACAAATAATGATTTTAGTGCTTCTTGTTCGTCTTTAATTCCTGTGATAAATTCTAATTCCTCATCACTAATTTTCACGATATTTGATAATGGTAAGAATTCTAAAATAGCTTGACGGCAAGCTTCTGGTGTTTTCCATAAAGGTAAGCGAACATTTGGATCGAAACTGATGATTCCATTATGCTTCGTTGTATATTCAATCGCTTTTTTATGTGCCTCTTTAATTGGAGCATCAATTAGGCTTACTGAACAGAAGTGTAAGATAATTCCTTCTTCAAAATCTTCTTCACAAATTTCTTCAGCACTTAATAACATATCTGCACTTGGATTTCGATAGAATGAGAAATCACGCTCTCCATCTTCTTTTAATGATACAAATGCTAAAGCTGTATTCGCCTCATTTGTACGACTAATGCGTGACACATCAACACCTAAAGGTTTAACTTCTTCTAAGATGGCATCTCCAAATCCATCTACCCCTAACTTGGTTAACATTTGTGCACGACCACCTAATTTTGCAACGGCTGCTGCCACATTTAATGGTGCTCCTCCTGGAACACGCACAAATCCTTCAACGTCTTTTAAAGCGACTCCTTTTTGTTGTGGAATAAAATCAATTAATGCTTCTCCGATTGCAATGACTTTTTTCATGATACCGTTCTCCTTTTCTTTATATACGCAAAACTGAATAGTGGGAAACTCCCATTATTCATCTTTGATCTCAATATTTAAATATTAGTTTTCTTCTTTAATTCCAAGAATCCATGTTGCAATAAATGCACCTGCAAGTGCAATTCCCATTGCGATTAAATAATTTAACATTGTTCCTGGTGCAGTGATAGCTAAGGCTGGTAATCCAGTTACACCAACAGCTGTAAATAATACTTTAGTCATCATAACATATGCTCCACCTAAAGCACCACCAATTGCTGCCCCGATAAATGGACGACCATACTTCATATTTACACCGAAGATTGCTGCTTCTGTTACACCGAATAAGCAACTAACTGCCGATGGTAAAGCGATTGCTTTTGTTTTAGCATTTTTAGTCATAAAGTAAACTGCGAATGCTGCCCCACCTTGTGCCACGTTTGCCATTGCCCAGATTGGTAATAATGGATTGAATCCAGTATTTCCAATTAACTCTAATTCAACAGCATGGAAACTATGGTGAATCCCAGTGATAACAACTGATGAATAAGTTCCACCTAATAATAATCCTGCGAAGATTCCAAAGTTATTTAGGGCATACGTGAAGAATGTTGAGATTGCTCCACCTACTGTGTTAGCGATTGGTCCGATAACTACTAAAGCTAAGAATCCAGTTACTAGGACTGTAATTAATGGAGTTAATAAAATATCTAACATCTTAGGTACGAATTTACGAGTATATTTCTCAACATAAGACATAACAAAGATCACAATTAAGATTGGTAAAACAGTTCCTTGGTATCCAAGTAATGGCATATCAAATAATCCCATAACACTAACTGTTTCATATCCTGTCCCTTGTGTCCAAGCATTTTGTAAAGCAGGGTGAATCATAATTCCCCCGATTGTTGCTGCTAAGTAAGGATTACACTTGAATTGTTTTGCTGCAGAGATTGCAATTAAAATTGGTAAGAAGTTAAAAGCTGCTGATGAGAACATATCTAATAACATGAACCACCATTCTTCTTTTAAATGTCCTAAACCAACTTTATCAACAACTCCTAAAATTCCCATTAATAATCCAGCGGCTACAATTGCAGGAATAATTGGAACGAAAATGTTTGATAACATACGGCAGAAACGTTGGAAAGGATTTAATTTTTCCATCGCAGCATCTTTAACATCCGCCGTACTCATTTCTTGAATTCCAGCAAGTGATGCTAATTCTGCATAAACGCGATTAACTGTCCCTTGTCCAATAATAATTTGGAACTGTCCAGCCGTTGAAAATACACCTTTTACAATATCCATTTTTTCAATCGCAGCTTGATCAACCTTTGATTCATCTTTTAAAACTAAACGTAAACGTGTTGCACAATGTGCAGCACTATTAACATTCTCTGCTCCACCAATAGCAGAAAGGATAGCTTTTGCTACTTCAGCATAATTTTAATTTGCCATTGAGTACTCCTCCTCAAATTTCATATTTACAAGCTCTACTTTAAGATAATCATTTATTCGGGACATTATCTTAAAGATTAGATCGACCCCATGATAGGTCTCATAAGATTAATATTTTCATAAAACGATTCTCTTATAGCGTTGATTAACTCTTTTATCTTACTCATTCACTCTTAGAACACGCTTTCTTATTTTACAAAAGAATGAGAGAACGTTCCCACATTCTCTAATAAAAATATTTGCGCTTACTCATTGCTTGGAGCAAAATAAACTATATTAACTGATCCCTACCTTAAGGGAACGTTCCCACCGCGGATAAAAAATAATAATCTCCATTTCGAAGATTATTATACACTATCTCTTTCAATAAGTCTATACGTAAAAATAAAATTGCTTTCACAATTTTTAGTAGATGATTTCCCTTGTTGAATATAATCAACTAATAACTTAGCTCCTCTAACGCCTAACGTTTGAAAATAATAATGAATGGTTGTTAATTTAGGCGTAACTAATCCTGCAATTTGTGTATCACCAAGTCCCATCACAGAAATATCCTCAGGAATTTTATATCCCGCTTCTTTTAGATACTCCATACATCCAATGGCCAAATGATCAGTTACCGCGAAAATAGCAGTCGGTCGACGCTTTAACTCCATTAACTCTTTTGCTAAACGATACCCACTTTGCTGAGAGAAATCACCAATTTGAATTAAATTCTCATCAATTGCTATTCCTTGAGCCATTAACTCATCTTTATATCCTCTCTTACGCTCAACCCCAACTGCCACGTCATATTCACCTACTCCAATAAATCCAATTGATTCATGGCCTTTTTCTAAAAGAAACCTAACAGCATCTCGGCTCGCATGATAGTCATCGTGAATAATACATGGATAATTTTCAACTCTTTGTGCTAAAACCACAATCGGGACATTAAGTTGATCCATCAACTCATAATGCTTAGGTGTTATTTCTGTTGCCATGAAAATAATACCATCGACTTGATAACTACGAAATACTTTTAAATAGTCCATTTCTTTTTCAATCGATAACTCACAATTTCCAATCAACACTTCATAACCATACTTACTTAACTCTTTAGTCACTCCCTCAACAACGCGGGCTGCCGTTTCAGTACTGATTTTAGGAACAATAACACCGATTAAATTTGTTTTTTGTGTTCTCATAATTTGTGCTTGACGTTTTGGAACAAATCCTGTTTTTTCAATCACTTCTTTAATTTTCGTACTGGCATCTTCGCTGACATAGCCATCATTTAAATATCTTGAAACCGTCGATTTAGAAACGCCGGCTAACTTTGCAATCTCCACAATATTCATTTTTATCACCATATAATAAAATATTAGACCTCTTTAATGTTAGCATAAATTAACGTCTAATCATAGAGCACATTTCGAGGCAATCACACATATAATAAGAAGAAAATCTAAAACAGCTAAAAAGGAGGCATTTTTATGTTTAATTTGACACCTTTTAAAAATCAGACTAATCAAGTTTCTAGTGGTAATGGTTTTTTTGATCTTTTTAATCAGATGGAAAATATGATGTTCAATTCATTTCAATCAAGCTTTAATACAATGAACAACACCTCTTTCATCGATCAAGGTTCAGAATACATCTTTACGCTAACTCTTCCTAATTTAAAAAGAGAAAACATTCAACTTGTGGTTGAAGATCAACTCTTAATTTTAACAGTTAAACAAGAATATCAGGCAACGCAAGATGGGGCTCAAAGTTATCAATCTAGCTCTTTTTCTCAAACATTCAATTTAGGCGATGTTGAAAGTAATAAAATTACAGCTAGGCTCAATCAGGATACCTTAACTATTATCTTCCCCAAAAAAGCAACTACCGTAATTAACCGTCGTGTCATTAACGTTCTATAAAGTAAAAAAGACGATTTTCACTAAAACGTGAAAGTCGTCTTTTTTCATTACAGTTCATAAAGACCTGTTGATAAATATCTCTCTCCTGTATCCGGACATAAAACAACAATTCGTTTAAATGCAAATGCTTCTTGTTTTGCTAGCTCAGTCGCTGCAAAAATCGCTGCTCCTGATGAAATACCAACTAATAATCCTTCTGATTTGGCTAACTTTCGCGATGTTGCAATAGCATCCTCATCGCTAACTTGCACAATGTCGTCGATAATCGATTCATTTAAAATTTTAGGAACAAAGCCTGCTCCAATTCCTTGAATCTTATGAGGTCCTGGTTTTCCTCCTGATAAAACAGGCGAACTTTTCGGCTCAACAGCAATAATTTTAATATCGGGATTTTTCTGTTTCAAAACTTCACCAATACCGGTAATCGTTCCCCCCGTCCCAACCCCTGCTACAAACACATCAACATTCCCTTCTAAATCATCCCAAATCTCAAGTGCGGTCGTTTGCTTATGAATGCGCGGATTAGCTGAATTTTCAAACTGTTGTAAAATAATTCCTCTAGGTGTGCTAGCACATAATTCATTTGCTTTAGCGATAGCGCCCTTCATTCCGTCACTGCCTTTTGTTAAAACTAAATTTGCACCTAGTGCCTTTAGTAAATGACGTCTTTCAAGACTCATTGTTTCTGGCATGACTAAAGTTAGTTGATACCCTCTAGCTGCACAAACAAAAGCCAATCCAATCCCAGTATTCCCACTGGTTGGTTCAATAATAACTGAGTCTTTACTTAATCTCCCTTCCTCCTCTGCTGCTAATACCATCGAATAAGCAACGCGGTCTTTTACACTTCCTGCAGGATTGAAATACTCAAGTTTAGCAACAATAGAAGCCAAAACTCCTTCTTGCTGATTGTACTGACATAATTCTAACAACGGAGTATGTCCAATTAACTCAATTAAACTGTGCACCATTTTTTCCACTACAATTCCCCCTTTTTTTACTATAGTATACTCAAAAAAAACCTACAATTATGACAAACAAACTAAAAAAGAGTCTTTAGTTGACTAGACTCTTTAACGATTTTAGTTGTTCAAATTCATTTTTTATCTCATTTAATAACGATTCTTCTGTTAATAATCGAAGCCCAATCGAAGCTAAAATCAATGCTCCATCTAAGATAGCTTGATCTCCTACTTTTGAAATAGCAGCTTCTTTAAAGTGTTGGGTATGAATCGTAATGGACTCGTCACAAATTTTAAGTGTTGGGTGAATCGTTGGAACCACTTGGCTCACATTTCCGGCATCCGTTGAACCAATGCTTTTAGCACCTTCTAACTTAACTTCTAACCCTAATCTCTTTGCTTCTTCAATAAATAACTGTTCAAATCGATCACAGATTAACATCTCATGAACTTGATTAAAATCATCGTTATACTTAAACTCGCATCCTGTTGCTTCAGCGCAACCTTTTCCGATGTGTAAAATCT
>NZ_CALIOS010000019.1:0-29424 GCF_938044715.1 uncultured Turicibacter sp. | reverse complement strand
ACTAAGGTTCCTGTTTTCAAAAACCCTGCTTTTTTGAAAAATGCTCGAAAAATAAAGAAAGAAGTCATCCATAAATTACCTTGCATAATTTGTCACATTATGCAAGGTTTTAGAATGCTTTTTTAAAGTTAATATTGTATAATTAAAACAAATAGCATAGATGGAGGAAAGAGTAGTGGCAAAACAGCAGTATTATTCGAATTATGGTAGTCGAGGACGACGTCGACGTGTTAAACCACGTTTTTATGTTTTTGTAACGTTAATTGCAATTTTAGTGATGACAGGATGTTTCTTTGCTAATGTTGCAGGACAAGTAAAAGGATTAAGTATGGCAACAGTAGAGCCGACCTATTTAGATTTCGAGGAAATCAAAACGGTTAAAAGTTGGCATAATAAAGAAGTTAAATTTGCTTATTTAACATTTGATGATGGACCTTCACGCAATACAAGTGCCATTTTAGACATTTTAGATAGCTATGGAATTAAGGGGACATTTTTTGTTTTAGGGACAGCTATCGATAATTACTCTGACTCGGAGGCCATGTTAAAACGAATGGCTAATGACGGTCATTACATTGGGATGCATTCAATGACTCATGATTATGCTTATTTATATGGAGATGCTAATGCCGCTTCTAATTTCGCTGGTGAGATGAAGGAAGAACAAGCCTTAATTAAAGAGATTACAGGTGGGTTTGAAAGTAAATTATGTCGTGCTCCTTATGGAACGGGCGGAACATTTACGGATGAACATGTTGTTGCTTTAAATGAAATTAGCGTAAAATGTTGGGATTGGGACGTTGATTCATATGATTGGGAATCGGGAGCAACAGTTGATAGTATTATGAAAAATGTTGAAAGTAATATGAAGTTGTGGAACTATCCATCTAATACGGTTATTTTATTCCATGAAAAAGATATTACCGTACAAGTTTTACCTGTTGTTATTCAGTATTATTTAGATTTAGGATATGAGTTCTTACCTTATAATCCTGATAATCATATTGTTAAAAATTTATTTGGAAGTAGCGATTTATAGGAAAGGGGAATTCTAAATGCGTCGACCATTTTTACCAGTTTTAATTGTAATCCTTATTTCGGCTGTAGGAATTTTCTTTGCCTTAACTTATAAGATTCCTGAAGTACAAGTATTTCAAATGTATCAACATTTAGATCAAGAAATTGTCACTTGTGAAAAACAAAATACAAATACATTAGAGGATAATTTAAATGCTTTACAAGCATCGGTGAGCAGTTTGATTAGTGCAGGTCAGACTTACGATGGAAGTGCAGACTTAACTGAGTTATTTGAGTCATTTAACACACAATATAACATGTTAAAACAATATAATGAATCGGTGGCAACATGTATTTCATCAGCCATTGAAAAAACTAATTTTGAACAAATTGAAAAAGTGATTAAAAAATTACCAACAGATTTACAGACATTAGGTCATGATATGACATCCCTTCAAAAAGAACGTACAACAAAGTTAACGGCTTTAGAAGCACAACTTTCTTCATTAGTTGACACCTTATCAAACTTTGAAGAAATGTTCTATAACACGAAAACAAGTGAGGCTGTTCAATATTTTCAAAGTGTAAATGTGGCCTTCAGTGAAGTTCAAACGTTACATACAGACTATATGACAACAGTTGAGGCTTATTATACGGCGAAAACAGCTTATTATGAAAGTATCGCAAATAAAGGGACGTTAGATTATATTTTCAAAAAATAGATAAATTGGCTAGGAAGTTTTCCTAGTCTTTTTTGTTGCCTGTGTTATAATCAATTTATTAAGATGACTAAGAAATTGAAAGAGGGATTTAAATGAACATTGGATTTATCGGAATTGGTGTCATGGGGCAAGCCATGGCGACTCATTTATTAAACGCTGGCCATAAGATGTATGTTTATAATCGTACAAAAAGTAAAGCAGATCAAATTGTTGAAGCTGGTGCTATTTGGTGCGAAGATGTTCAAATGGTTGCGCATCATGCTGATTTAATTTTTACGATTATTGGTGTTCCTGCAGATGTTGAGGCTGTTTATTTAGGTGAAGGTGGGTTAATTGATACGGCAAAAGAAGGAACAATCTTAGTTGATATGACAACCTCAACACCAGAACTTGCAAAGCGAATTTATGAAGCGGGAATGCAAAAAGGGATTCAATGTTTAGATGCTCCCGTTACCGGTGGAGATGTTGGAGCTAAAAATGGAACGTTAACAATTATGGTTGGAGGAGAAGAGTCTGTTTATCAAAGTATTCGTCCAATCTTAGATTTGATGGGAAAAGTAATTGTTTATATGGGAGAAGCAGGCAGTGGACAGCATACAAAGATGGCCAATCAAATTGCGATTGCTGGAGCTGCGATTGGAATGGTTGAAGCTTTAGCTTATTCTAAAGGGGCTAATTTAGATTTAGAGACAGTTTTAAGTGCCATTACAAGTGGGTCAGCTGCAAGTTGGCAATTAAGCAATATGGCCCCTCGTATTATTCGTGACGATTTTAATCCTGGATTCTTTATTAAACATTTTATTAAAGATATGAAAATTGCAACGTCAGAAGCATCTGAAATGTCAGTTGATTTACCAGGACTTAATCTTGTCTTAAGTTTATATGAAGAATGTGCGAATCGTGAGTTTGAAAATTTAGGAACGCAGGCACTCTATAAATTGTACGAAAAATAAAAGAAAGACCTTAAACATTAATTAAAGTGTTTAAGGTCTATTTTTTATAAAATATAGTATTTATTTGATTCAATCATTGGTTCTTGGCTAGGGGGTGTGGTCACCGAATAAGGTCCATAATAGCTGTTTTGAACCATTTGTTGTTGATATCCCATTGGATAGCTTGGTTGTTGGTAATAAACAGGTTGAGGATAGTAAACAGGTTGAGGGTAATACATGGGTTGTTGGTACACTGGATAATTGTATCCTCCACAACATGGACGTCCACCACCAAGGACTAATCCACCTAATCCCCCGAGAGCAAGTCCCCCAATGAATGGCCAAAATCCCCATCGTTCATCATTTTCAATACCTGGCATAGTCGCTAGATAGGGGACTTGATTTGTCAATGGAACTTGGCCATGATAAGACGATCTCATATTTTGATTCAACTTTAACTCCTCCTTCAGTATGCAGTTCTCATTTTAGTGTATGCAGACTGTTGAGTTTAGGTTCTCGCTAATAAAAAAATCGACTCGTTTAAAAGTCGATTTTTTTATTGCTCTTTTATGAGTAAAAATGATTGAAGGGTTGGTCTTCTTAAAAGGGCTGCCACCTCATTAGAGCGGTTAAGTCCTTGGTTAACATGTAAAGTTAGACGATCGGCAAAACGGTAAGTGCCGTTATAGAATTGACTACAATAGTTGGGTTGAGTCTTATCATTTGACGTAATGCCTCGGCAGTGGCCAGATAGTTGTAATTCAACCGGATAATCGGTAACAACTGATGCAGGAGTCGGTTCATGAAGTAATAAAATGTTAAAGGTATTAGCATCGCTGTTCTGTGCTAGAAGGGTTTGAAGTGGAGGCGTTGTGGTTAATGAATTAACACCGATTAACGTGATAGATTCGCTTGAACCATTGTATAAAGGTAAGGATTCGTTTTTTAGAACTCTAAAGCCGGCATTCGTTAGAAGGTCGGTTATGGCCTGTTCATTTTCTAAATCATCGTCTCCAAGAACTGCTACTTTTGCTAAAGGGCTCTGGATGTTTGAAAGTAACTTTGAAGCTTCATTACTTAGAGCTGATGAGATAGTTCCCTTTTGAAACAGTCCTCCTGTGAAAATCACGATATCTGGATTTAAACGGTTGATTTCATTCACTGCTTTTTCAAATACGGATAAATCTTCTTCATTCTCAAGTAGTGTATCTCCAAATTGAATGAGGCGGATTCCATCAAAGGTAGTTGGAATATTCGGGTTTTTTATAATCGTTTCATCCACTTTGATCGAAAATTTTAAGATACAAAGCGAGTAGAAGAAAAAGAGTATGATAAGACCTGCGACCGTTAAAACATAGATAGGAAATTTTTTCACGTTTTACTCATCCTTTACCAAAAAATCTAAATATATTTTATTATATCACAGATTAATTCGGTTTGGGAAAATGCATTAAACGTAAAAGAGTAAGTGGATAAGGTGGTAAAAAGCAAACAGTAAGGAAAGGATTCGAATAGTAGCAGAAAATTCACTGTCCTTTTTGATAAAGGTGAAGGTAATTAAGCTAAGGTATCCTAAAATTGGAATCCAATCGAGCATAAATTTAGACGTCTGGATAAGTTGCGAGATGAGGGGTTGATTAGGTTTGAAGGGGAAGGTCAATAATAAGGTGATATTGAATAAGAGGAACAGACTTTGTGAGTTTTTTGTTGTTTTTTCGACCATTTTTAGCACCATCCTTTTAAAAGTATGTTTTAAATATGTATCAGTTTATAAATTGTGTTAAAATAATATTAAAGTATAGTTAATTAGGCGTTCAAATATGCCAAAGATAAGGGTTGATTAGCATGAACACATTAGTTTTAATTGATGGAAATAGTTTAATGTATCGCGCATATTATGCAACGGCATATAGCGGGAATTTAATGAAGACGAGTCAGGGGATTTTTACGAATGCTCTTTATGGATTCGTTAATATGATGAATAAAGTGATGGATGATTATCATCATACGCATATGCTAGTGGCGTTTGATGCAGGTAAAACGACATTTCGTCATGAATTTTTAGAAACGTATAAAGATGGTCGTAAGCCGATGCCAGATGAGATGCGTTCTCAAATTAATTTAATTAAGAAGTATCTTGATTTACTAGGTGTCAAGCGATTAGAGCTACCAACTTATGAAGCAGATGATATTATTGGAACATTGGCTCGTCTTGGAGAGAAAGCCGATTTTGAAAAAATTCATATTATCACAGGAGATAAAGATTTACTTCAAATGGCGGATGAGAAAACGACGGTTCATATTACAAGAAAAGGGGTAACCGATATTGAGTCGTTTACACCAGAAGCGGTGTTTGAAAAATATGAATTATCACCAAGCCAAATTGTTGACTTAAAAGGTTTAATGGGCGATCCATCAGATAATTTACCAGGAATCCCAGGTGTTGGGGAAAAGACAGCAATTAAATTATTAAAAGAGTATCAAACAGTTGAAAATTTAGTTGCTAATACGGCTTCTTTAAAAGGGAAGATGAAAGAGAAAGTAGAGGCGAATGTTGAGCAAGCTTTGCTTTGCAAACGAATGGCGACCATTCATACGGATGTGCCGCTTTCTGTGACTTTTGATGATTTATTATATCAAGGACCTGATGTAGCGGGTTTAATTGAATTGTTTAAAGAAATGGAGTTTAATGCTTTCCTAAAAAAAATGAAACTGCAAGAGGTGAAGGATGAAACACCTAAAGCTCCTGTTGCAATCATCGGAAGTTTAGAAGAATTAAACACTAAAATCTTTAAGCATAGTGCGATTCATGTTGAGATTTTTGAAGAGAACTATCATCATGCTAATATTTTAGGGATTGCGGTTGTAAATGATGAAGAGTCTTATTATGTCCCATTTGAATTAGCGAAGCAGTCTGAGGCCTTTATGACATTCTTAGCAGATGAAAAGATTGCAAAAGATATCTTTGATTTAAAACGTTCACGAGTTGCCCTGATGTGGCAAGGATTTGATTTACGTGGGGTGGCATTTGATTTATTACTCGCAACGTATATTATTAATCCGACGAATGTCAGCAATGAGTTTAAAAAAGTGGCGATGAGTTATGACTACGATGATGTGTTGTACGATGAAGAGGTTTATGGTAAAGGGGCTAAGCGTGCTATTGCAGAAGAGAGTCAAATTGCCCGTCACTCGATTGATATTGCGACTGCCGTTTTGAAGTTAAAGGAGACGGCGCTTGAACAGTTGAAAGAACAAGATCAGTTAACGTTATTTGAAGAGATGGAAATGCCACTGGCAGATGTGTTGGCTGAGATGGAATTTAACGGAATGGCTCTGGATTTAAAGACACTTGATGAGATGGGGCAAGATTTAAAAGGACGCATCACGGCGCTTGAAAATGAGATTTATGAACATGCTGGAATGTCATTTAACATTAACTCACCTAAGCAATTAGGAGAGGTTTTATTTGATAAATTATCCTTACCAGTTATTAAGAAAACGAAAACAGGATATTCAACAAATGCCGATGTATTAGAGAAATTAAGTGATGCCCATCCAATCATTAAATCGATTATGGAGTACCGTACGTTAACCAAACTTTATTCAACTTACATCGAGGGTTTAAAGAAAGCATGCTACAGTGATGGAAAAGTTCATACGATTTTTAATCAAGCTTTAACTCAAACAGGACGTTTATCATCGATTGAACCCAACCTACAAAATATTCCGATTCGCTTAGAAGAAGGGCGTTTAATTCGTAAGGCCTTTGTCCCAAGTGAAGAAGGTTGGGTTATTTTAGGAGCGGACTACTCACAAATCGAACTTCGTATTTTAGCTCATATTTCAAATACGGAGTCATTAATCGAAGCCTTTAAAGAAGGTGAAGATATTCATAAAAAAACAGCAATGGATGTGTTCAAAGTATCTGAGGAAGAAATGACATCAGACTTACGACGTTCAGCTAAGGCAATTAATTTCGGAATTATTTATGGAATGAGTGCCTTCGGATTATCTGAAAATTTAAATATTACGCAAAAAGAAGCGAAAAAATATATTGATCATTACTTAGAGACTTATTCAGGAATCAATCAGTATATGGAAGATACCGTGAAAGATGCAAAATTCCATGGTTATGCAACGACTTTATTTAATCGTCGTCGTTATATCCCTGAATTAAGTCAGAAAAATTATGCACTTCGTCAGTTTGGAGAACGTACTGCAATGAATGCACCAATCCAGGGAACAGCAGCCGATATTATCAAAAAAGCCATGATTGACGTCGCAAATGCCATGAAAGAAAAACAAGTTAAATCTCGTTTATTACTTCAAGTGCACGATGAATTAATCTTCGAAGTTCCACAAGAAGAGTTAGATTTAATGATCGAACTTGTAACCAAAACAATGGAAGACGTTGTAAAGCTTCAGGTGCCATTAAAAGCAGACTACTCATACGGACCAACATGGTACGACGCGAAGTAACCCTGAGTAAAATCTTTCTAAATCTCGAATTTTCGAGATTAGAAAGATTAAATACCCAGGATAAGATAGTCTAACGCTTCATACTTCAGCGAGAATATCTAAAAGGCTGAGATAACCGCTTTGACTCTTGAAAACCCCTAAAGGGATAAGAATATCTAAAGTTTCACTAGAAGTTCAACTAGATATTCTAAAATGCAAGGGAGTAGCTTGTGTTTCTTTTTTTGAAACATGGGATGCTCCCGATTTTTTAGATGAACTGATTTCTAAAAGAAATCTAGAGAATCTTATGTATTTGCTCTCAAGAGTCAGGTTATCGAAGATAGATTGTATTCCAGTTACTGTGACTGTAGGGTATGAAGTATAGTGAGTTGACGTCTACCTCACTCCTCTGCTTTTTAGGAGTAGTGTAGACGAAACTTTATGGTTTCCCTACACCACGTAGCGTAGCTCGTGGTTTTCTATCGCTAGTAGGGCGAGCATTTGGTCTTCGAAACTCAACTGAGGTCCAGTTACTGAGTCTGTGGGGTGTGAGGTTCACGTGTTTAAATCACAAAGTACTATGACTTAGACTTTTAGTTATGAATCATTTATAAGATTTGTAATTCGTTTCCTATAAAAAGATGAATAATAGTTAAATCTGTGTTACTAAGTGTTAGACATTGGTTTATGATATAAAATAAAAAAACTTCTTTAATTTCAGAATTGATTTCTGGTGTAGAGAAGTTTTTTTATAAGTTAGGGTGGAGATGGAGGGAGCGGTTAGTATCCACGTCCGAAAGAAATTCGAAATACCTATTATCTCTAAATAACTGAAAAAATCAAAGAAAGTCGCATATCTTTTAATACTTTTTTTACTTTATTCATATTTTAATACTACTTTATAACTAATTCCTTATCGTGAAATAGTTAACGCATTCTAATCTAAAGTGATTTTCCAATATGTAACTTGTGTTTATTGATAATCTGAGAATGACACAAAAGTGCTCTCATACGAAGAAGTATCTCCTCTTTGTTAACAGATTTCACCATATAATCATAGGTATCTACTAGGAATCCTTTACATGTTTCTTCGAGTAATTGTTTAGCTGTAAATATTAGAATCACTATATTATTCTGACAGTTACGTAGATACTCTGTAAATTCATAGTAAATTCATAGCCATCCATTTTAGGCATCATCACATCTAATATAATTAAAGCAATGTGTTGTTTATCTATATCCAAATTATTATATTTCAAAAGATTAAGTGAAAATTTAAATGTATTAGAAAAAAAGCATAAATAAATTCCTAAAATTAACATTCAGTTTATAAAAGCATTGTAAAATATGATGACAAGGAAACAAAGGGGGAGAATAAAGATGCTTCAAATTGAAAAAATCCATAAAAAGTACATAACTGGAGATTTAGTGCAAACAGCTCTTAATGACGTAAGTTTAAATCTTCGTGACAATGAGCTTGTTGCTATTCTTGGACCTAGTGGTTCGGGGAAAACTACCTTACTTAATATCATTGGTGGTCTAGATCATTATGATAGCGGTGACCTAATTATTAATGGAATTTCGACTAAAAGATATACAGATAGAGATTGGGATTCTTATAGAAACCATACAATCGGCTTTGTGTTTCAAAGCTATAACTTAATACCTCATCAGACGGTACTTTCAAATGTTGAACTTGCACTTACTATTTCTGGGGTTTCAAAGTCAGAACGTAAAAAACGTGCAATAGAAGCTTTAGAAAAAGTTGGATTAGGTAATCAACTTCATAAAAAACCTAATCAAATGTCTGGTGGACAAATGCAGCGTGTGGCTATAGCTCGTGCATTAATTAATGACCCAGATATTTTACTTGCTGATGAACCTACGGGTGCACTTGATTCTGAAACTAGTGTTCAAGTGATGGAACTTCTAAAAGAAGTAGCAAAAGATAGACTGGTTGTTATGGTTACACATAATCCTGAGCTTGCAGAAGAGTATGCTACTCGTATCGTAAAAGTGCGTGATGGAAAAATTATAGATGACTCTAATCCATATCAGGTAGATGCTTCACAACTTGGGCAAGCAAGACATGAAAATATGGGTAAATCTTCAATGTCATTTTCGACATCGCTTTCATTGTCTTTCAATAATTTAAAAAGTAAAAAAGGAAGAACATTATTAACAGCTTTTGCGGGCTCTATTGGAATTATAGGGATTGCATTAATTCTATCGATTTCTAATGGAGTTAATACTTATATTTCTGATATTCAAAAAAGTACAATGTCTTCTTATCCTATATCCATTCAATCTCAGTCTATAGATTTAAGTAGCATTATGTCATCAGGACAAGAGAATATGAAGAAACTGAAAAGCGGTGAGGTTGACCATGATTTAGATGCAGTTTATTCAAATGGTACAGAACTTGAAATGGCATCTAAGATGACGACAAGTATTACCGAAAATAATCTAACAGAATTTAAAAAGTACTTAGATGATACAGAAAATGAAATTCACCAGTATATTGGTGAAAACGGAATTGTGTATTCTTACGATACAAAATTCGATGTATATACTTATGACTCAGAGGATACTCTTGTAAATACAGATGGTAGTACATTAGAGGGGAGTCAATCTTCTGCTTCAGTCAGCTCTCCAATGATGGCAGCTATGAGTTCAAGTAGTTCTAATCATTTTGAAGAGTTATTACCAGGTACTGAAGATGAGTTAATCAGTTCAACTATTACAGATAGCTATGATGTTTTATATGGTTCATGGCCGAGCAAATACAATGAGCTTGTTATAGTGCTTAACCATAATAATGAGATTTCTGCCACAACTCTTTATAAACTTGGACTTCTTCCTTCTTCTGAATATAATGAATTAATATCGAAGATAGAAGACGGAGAAACAGTTACTTTAGATACACAAAAACTAAGTTATGAAGATATTATAGCTCAAACATTTTATATGATCCCTAGTTGTGATTTATATGTAGAAAATGATAATGGTACTTTCGATTATATTGGAGACGATAACTCAGAGATAAAAAATCTACTTGAAGATGCAGTTGAGTTAAAAGTGGTAGGTATTATTCGTCCTAAAGAAGATACAGAAACTGTTTTAATTAGCAATACTGTAGGTTATACAAAAGCATTAACAGATTATATCATTGATTATACAAATAACAGTGAGGTTGTAAAAGGACAGGAAGCTAGTAAGAATCTAAATGTATTAAATGGTATGGAATTTTCGCCTAGTGATGATGTAGATAAAGTCAAAGATGCAAAAACTTATATCGATCATTTAGGAGTTAGTGAAAAAGCTAATCTTGCTAAACAGATTTTACAATACACTTATTCAGATAATCCAACTGCAACATCTCAAATGATGTCAATGAATGAAACACAACTTGCAGCGGCACTAGATGAAAATTTAGATGATGAGGCACTTCTTTCGATTTATGATCATTATATATCTACTGGAACTTATGATGATAATATGAAAACTTTTGGTGTTGTAAGTTTAGATGCACCATCTAGTATCAACATATATTGTGATAGTTTTGAGGACAAAGATGTTATAGCTGATTATATTGGGAAATACAACGAATTGGTTGATGAGGAAAGTCAAATTACTTATACAGATTATGTAGGACTTTTAATGTCTTCTGTAACAACAATTATAAATGTAATTTCATATGTATTAATTGCTTTCGTTGCAGTTTCCTTAATAGTATCTTCAATAATGATTGGAATTATCACTTATATTTCAGTTATGGAACGTACTAAAGAAATCGGAATACTTCGTGCAATTGGGGCCTCAAAACATAATATTTCTCAAGTGTTTAATGCAGAAACATTTATAATCGGTATATGTTCAGGAACAATTGGAATTGGAATTACGCTGTTACTTCTAATACCAGCAAATTCTATCATTCACACTTTAACGGGTACAGATACTGTTAATGCCTCATTACCTTTTAGTAGTGCACTTCTTCTTATTGCTTTAAGTATCATACTAACTTTAATGGGGGGGTTCATCCCTGCCAAAAAAGCAGCAAGGAAAGATCCAGTAACTGCTTTAAGAACAGAATAAAATATTAGAAAATTAGGAAGGAAGCTGCGAAGAAGATATATATAGTGACTATATTTACCGCAACACTTTTATGTTATTAAAAGAAAAAGGATATTTATAAGTGATGCTAACGTTAGAGAAATTTTCAGGATTAGATTCAACGGAAATTAATGATGTGAAAATATTTCAATAAATGTTAGGATAATACTCTTATTTAAAGAAGGGTTAGGTGTTTATATATCAAGATTAATACGTATTTCTAGGGGGGATCTATAATGGGAATCTGGAATATATAATGAAGCATGAGGTTCAATTATTTAGAGAGGTTTTTTATAGATGTGAAAGGAAATCATCTATTGAAGATAAAAGTAATATAAAGTAGGATCAATAAAAAGGCGAGAAGATGAAATCTTTTCTCGCCTTTTTTGATGAATATTATTATTTAGCTACTGTTTTTTTAGGTGTCGTTTTTTTGAAATATAATAGACCGATAGTAGAGATGAGGGCCATTCCAATCATAAGAGATAGATTAGTCTCATCTCCTGTATCAGGCATATCTGTTTCTGGAGTGATTGGTTTTTCTATTTTGATCACATTTCCTTGATCATCTAATTGATAGTCATATTTTTCTGATGCGATTAAGTTTCCTAAATCCATCCCTCGATCATCAAGTTTAACGGTTTTAAAGTTTAATTCAGAAGACTGATCGACTTGAATTTTTCCTGAATTTTTAAATCTGATGTCGCCTTCAACGGAATGGCTCAAATCAACGACAGAATTATTCTTAATATTTATGTTTGTTCCATCAACTGTTAAAGCACGTCCTAGGCTTTCGGTAATTGTAAGTTTGGAATGGTCGATGGTTAAATCTAGCCCTTCAGCCGTTGTATTGATCCCATTGCTTAACCCCTTCATGTTGACAGTAGAATCTTTTATATTGATTGTTCCATCTAAAAATCCACGTGCAGTATTTTGAAAGTTTAAAGTAGAGTCAGTGATGTTAATTTTTCCATTTTTTCCGGCATTCGTTTTTATCACTCCTCCTGATAAACTTTTTTCATTTTTGGCATTTAAAACAGAATTGTTTTCGATATTTAAGGTACTGTCATTGTAGACATAAATTAAAGCATAGGGTGAAGTATAGTTACTTGCCTGTAGCGTTACTTGATTGAGTGTTAAGTTAGCACTGCTTCCATAATCACCTACTCCTAAGATACAATCTGCATGACCTTTGATTTTATCTAGAATCATTGTTCCATTTTTAAAGGTTACATTTGCGCCATTAGTCAAATAATTTGAATCTTTTGTGAGAGTTAAAGTATGGCCATTTAAATTAATCGTATAATTAGTTCCATTTATTTTTAATGCATCAGAAAGTGCCACATTATCACTTAAAGTAATGTCCCCTTGGGAATTACTTTTAGCTAAAAATTCTGAGCTTGTCATATTTCCCTCTACCGATCCATTTGCAAATACTATCATGGTCGACATCATGAACACTGTCAAGATAGTTAGAAAATTTGTTAATAAGTGTTTTTTCATTTTTTTACGTTTCTCCTTCTCTAATAGTTGTGATTTTATTGTGTTTTAAATAAATCTTATTTACTCAACTATATTTACCTACATACTAAAAGTTATTACTTTTTTTCGATAATTTTTAACATTGTTCATAAATAACTTCCTTAACAATCCTGTTATAAAATGCATAATGTAGTCATCATTCATTGATAATTTAATATATATAATTCATAAAATGTCTATTATTTATAGTAAATATAAAAGGAGGAGGGGGATTGTTTTGAAAAAAAATATAAGGGTAGTTGTTAAGTTAATTCTGATTTGGATGTTATGCTTCTCTTCTTCTGCTATTTTAATTAAATTAACGGCGTACAAAAAAGCAGATAATGTATATGAAAATATTAGAGAAATGACTAAAGCGACGACAGGGACGCCCCCTATTGAAGAGACTGAAGCTAATGAAGAGAATAAAGAAGTAGATCAGTCGATTGTAGATGATAAATATGACAAACTTTCTTCTATCAATTCGGACTATAGATTTTGGTTACAAGTCGATAACACTAATATTGATTACCCGGTGGTTCAGAGTCAAGATAATCAATATTATCTAAAACATGATTTTAATAAAAATTATCTAGCTTCCGGTAGTATATTTATGGATTATCGAAATAAATTTGAAGAAGATCACAGTATTATTCTATATGGTCATGATATGAAAAATAAATCAATGTTTGGAGAAGTCGCTAATTTTAAAAAGGAAGATTTTTTTAATGAAAATAACCTGATTAGAGTTGAATATAAAGGGATGACCTATATTTATGAAGTTTTTTCGGCCTATGTAGCAGATTTTTATCATGGGGATTATCTGAAAATTCATTTTGAAGATGAAAAAGATAAACAAGCGTATCTAAACTATATAAAAGATCGATCGTTATATCAAAAACAGATTGAATTAAACGCGAATGATCAGATTATGACGCTGTATACTTGTAGTTATGAGTTTGAAAATGCTCGTACAATCGTTCATAGTAAATTAATATCTAAGGAATAAAGGATAGGGGTTATATTTTATCTAAAACGATATCGTTGTATTGAGAGAGATGAGATAAGATTCTGAGCAGCGAAGGTTATTTTTAATGAAATAAAATCCCAATCTATATTGTGATGAGCATATCTATCGAAGATTTATTATACAGTAGAGGGTCAAGAGACATTGGTTCTTAAAAGGAGATGGTGATTATAGAGATTTGGGATTTATATACGCAAGATAGAATTAAAACGGATAAAACGATGATCAGAGGTCAAAAAATCATTCCAGGACTTTATCGATTAGTCGTCCATGTCTGTATTTTTAATTCTCAAGGTGAAATGTTGATTCAACAAAGACAGCCTTTTAAAAGTGGTTGGTCAAATAGGTGGGATGTGACAGTTGGGGGCAGTGCTATTTCTGGTGATACGAGTCAATCAGCAGCAGAACGTGAAGTTTATGAAGAGATTGGATATCGGTTATCACTTGATGGGATTAGACCTGCTCTAACGATTAATTTTGATGATGGATTTGATGATTTTTATTTGATTCAACAAGATTTAGAAATTGATGCACTAAAACTGCAATACGAGGAAGTTCAGAGCGTTAAATGGGCGTCAAGGGATGAAATCTTAAAGATGATTCAGGAAGAAATTTTTATTCCGTATCAGCCATCGTTAATTGACTTACTATTTTTTATGAGAGATAAAAAAGGGGCTCATACGAGGTAAAGCATTGGTCATCAATGCTATCAAATTTTAAAATCTATGATATCCATGCGATGACAGAAGCGGGATTATCAAAGGAGGGATTATTAAAAAAGTTAACCTATGATTGTTTAGGTAGGTTATAGAATGAAGTTTTTAGTCCCTGAACAATCTATCTCAAATATTCAACAATCTAAACCTTTTTCTTTGGATGTGTAGTGATTTAAATTAGGTTACGGACGAGGAATTAATTTCACGTTTAGAGAAGCATGATATTTAAGAATTTAGAGGGTTATCCCCTCTTAGTAAAATGGATACTTGCTTCGATTCCCTGAGACAGTCACCGCATAAAAAAATAACCGGATGATGAATTATCAGTGGTTAAATGTAGTAAAATGAAAGTATGATGAATTGATATTGATAAAAAGGAGACATTTATGAGTCAGACAATGGGTTTAAAATCACGAAATGAAATTGAAGAAGAATCGAAGTGGAAAATTGACAAAGTTTATGCAAGTACAGAGGCTTGGGAAAAAGATTTTCAAGCAGTAAAAGAAAAAGCGCCGAAATTAAAAGAATTCCAAGGACGTCTTGGAAATATCACTGATTTAAAGGAATACTTAAAGGTAGAAGAAGAGTTATCACGTGTATTAGAAAAGTTATATGTGTTCGCGCATATGAAGAGTCATGAAGATACCTCAAACTCAGAGTTTCAAACATTAGTGAATAAAATCGATCCGTTTATGGCACAGTTTTCAAGTTACAATGCGTTCTTTACGCCGGAGATTTTATCACTTGAAGATGGAACAATTGAAAAGATGTTAGAAAGCGATGACGAATTAAAAGTGTATGACACGTTCTTCAAAGTGTTATTAAAAGAAAAACCACATATCTTATCGAAGGAAATGGAAGAATTATTAGCATCAGCATCAGATTGCTTAGGGGCTTCTGAAAGTATTTATACGATGCTAACGAATGCGGATATGACGTTTGGAACGATTAAAGGTGAAAATGGTCAGGACATTGAATTAACAGAAGGAAACTATAGTTCATTAATCAAAAGTAAAGATCGTCGTGTCAGAGAAGAGGCGTTTAAATTATTATTTAGCACGTATAAAAAATATGAAAATACAATTGCAACAAGCTTAACAAGCTCATTAAAAACATTTATTTTCTATGCGAAAACAAGAAAATATGCGTCTTCATTAGAAGCTTCATTAAAACCAAATGATATTCCAGTTGAAGTTTATAAAAATGCGATTCAAACCATCAATAACAACTTAAAATCTCTTCACCGCTATGTTGGTTTAAAGAAAAAGTTATTAGGATTAGATGAAATTCATATGTACGATTTATATGTGTCTGTCATCGATATCCCAAAACAACATATCGAGTATAGCGATGCCATTGAAATGGTGAAAGAAGGATTAAAACCACTGGGTCAAGAATATTTAGACATCTTTGATGAAGGAATCAAAGACGGATGGGTTGACGTTTACGAAAATAAAGGTAAAAAAAGTGGGGCTTACTCATGGGGAAGCTATGATACGATGCCTTATGTGTTATTAAATTATAACTATGAGTTAAACGATGTTTCAACACTGGCTCATGAAATGGGACATTCCATCCATTCTTACTATACAAGAAAAGAACAACCATACGTTTACGGAAATTACACGTTATTCTGTGCGGAAGTGGCGTCTACAACGAATGAAATTCTTTTAATTAATGACTTAATTCATAAAGAGCAGGACAAAAATAAAAAATTATATCTCATTAATCAGGAGTTAGAGCAAATTAGAGCGACCGTGTACCGTCAATTAATGTTTGCAGAGTTTGAGTTAATCACGCATGAAACGTTAGAAAACGGTGGTTCATTAACGTCAGATGATTTAGATAATATTTGGTATGATTTAAATAAAAAATATTTCGGACCTGAGATGGTCGTGGATGATGAAATTAAAATTGAGTGGGCACGAATTCCACACTTCTATAGTGATTTCTATGTTTACCAATATGCTACAGGGTACGCAGCGGCATCGGCTTTCGCTAAATCGATTTTAGAAAATGGTGAAGTTGCTGTTGAGAAATATAAAGGATTCTTAAAAGCAGGTGGTTCTTTATATCCAATCGATACTCTAAAAAATGCAGGGGTTGACATGACGACCTCAATGCCATTAGAGGCAACGATTGAACGCTTCAATGAATTACTTGATATGTTAGAAGAATTAATCTAAAAAAAAGGAGAATGAAAACAGAAGTTTTCGTTCTCCTTTTTACTTATTTTAACGGCAATTCTAATCGTCTGTTTCTCATACTCATGCCCATTTTTTCATAAAAAGCTATAGCTGGTTCATTAAACTTCCAAACCGTCAGTTGTAAAGAGGTAGCACCTTGTTCTTTGGCATATTCTTTTAAGTAATCAAAAAGTTGTGCACCATAGCCTTGATGTTGGTAAGAAAATGAGATACAAAAATCATCAATGTAGGCGATTGTTGATGGCTTCATGATGGTGAGTGAACGTGTTTTAAGGAAGTTGATGATACCGTATCCGATGAGGTTTTGATTAGAATTTTCGATGACGAAAAGATTTGAGGTTGGTTCTTCAAGTAACTGAAGAAAAGAATCGTATGAAAATGGTTGTTTTAGATCCAAATAGACATCTGGTCGATTTAGGACGTGAAGTTGATGAACTTCTGAAACTAGTTTTGAGATTTGATTGTAGTCATTTAAAGAAGCCTTGCGAATCATAAAATCCCCCCGTTTTTGATAGTAGATTTATTTTAATCTATTTTACTCATTTAGGGAAGCGTGATAGTTGATGATGGAGATATTTCTTTAGCGCCTTAAAATTGAGTTTCTTTTAGGCGTTAGAGGTTGTGAAAATCTTTTTTTAGTCAGCGTTTTTCTTTGTGAAAAATTCGAATAAATGATAGGTGATAGGCGCTTTCTGTGTTAAAATGGTAATAAAAGCAAGTTTCGTTGGGGTGGACGTTATGGGGGGATTAAAGCAGTTAAAAAATTATTGGTTCTTTTCATTAAAAATTGTTATTGTTATGGTTGTAGCATTGATTATATGGGGGGCCATGATTTATAATCGACATGTTATCCTGTATGAAAAACAGTTGAATATCTTAGTTAATTATATTTATGATGAAGTATCGCCAGATGATGTGACTTCGGTTTATCAGCGATTTATTAATTTAGATAGTGACTATGGACAACGAATTAAAAAGGATTTAGGAGATTCTTTGATTAGTCGTTATCAATATTATGCGAATTTATATATGCTTCGAAAAATTGAGTACGAAGAGTATTTGCAGTATGAGCAAATTATTGAACCGTTATTTTTCTCGAGTTCTAAAGTAATTGAAACAATTGATGAAGTATCGAAGTATTATCAATCACAAAGAGCTTATATTAAAGGTGTGAATTTGCAACAACAGGGATTCATTGAAGAGGCGATTGAAGCTTATGGTCAAGTGATGTTTAATGATCAGTCTTATTATGAATTGGCTAAAGGTAGAATCATGCAATGTGTTCAATTGATTAAAGAACAATATTTGACGGAAGCAAATGAATTTTATGAACAAAAAAATTATGTTGAGGCAATTAAACGATTGAATTATTTGATTGATAATGAAAATGACGAGGGTATCACGTCGCTAAGATGGTATTATCAATCGGAGTTTTATTTAGAGGTCATGAAGGAAATCGAGGAATTGATTGAGAATAATCAACTGGGATTTGTTATTAACTTTTTACAAGAGATTGAGCCGTATTTAGGAAGTAGTTATGAAGAGACACTTCATTTGAAGTTATCTGAAGTAACACTTCAGCGAGCTCAACGACGAGATAAGGCACTCGGTAAATATGCGGGGAAAATTCAAGTCTTAGTGAATACAGAAAGTAATCAGCAAGTGATTACCTATAATCAGCTGGCACTTCAATCATCGACCGCTTTTAATCCCGTTAACTTAGCCACTTATGCTTTTACAAATATAAAAAAAGGAACGGCTGAGGGTGTAGATAAGTCAATGGTTGAACAAAATATTAATGTGATGCCTTATATCGTGGCAAATAGTGATATTACAAGTGCGACGATGCCTGTTGTATTTGGATATTATGGTCAGACGATGAATGATTTTGATTTGATTGAGCTTCGTCAAAATGGAGAGGCAATCGTTTCGTTTGAAATGGATCCGTCTGAAAAGCGTCAAGTTTGGATTGAAGATGAAGTTACCGAATGGATTACGATTGAATTAAGTCAAGAGGAAGTCGAGCAGGTGCAACAATTGATTTTACAGACATCGGATTTAGAGTTTGTTTTTAAAGGCAAATACTTAGATTATCAAGCACCGATTTCAACGCTTGAGCGTGACTTGTTAATCATGATGTTTGAGATTTACCAATCCATTGTGAAGTAAACAACATGAAAATGACATGAAAAAGGATGGACTAATTGCTATGCCAGAATTACCAGAAGTTGAAACAGTTAAAAATGTGTTAAATAGCCAGATTAAAGGCTTAAGAATAAAAGAGATTGAGTTACGATACGAACCGATGGTTAAAAATATGAGTGCAGATGTTTTTAAAGAAAAGCTAACGAATCAAGTGATAGAAGAGATTAGTCGTCGCGGAAAGTATTTAGTTTTTCATTTTCAAGATTATCAACTCCTTTCGCATCTTCGTATGGAAGGTAAGTACTTTTATGAGGCAGATGATTTTGAATTAAACAAGCATATTCATGCTATCTTTAAACTCGATAATGGACGTCAGTTACTTTATCAAGATACGCGTAAATTTGGGACGTTTCATTTATATGAAAAAGGTCAAGATTTAGAAGAAACCTCTGCTTTTAAAGTGCTTGGGGTGGAACCTTTTTCAGATGAGTTTACCCCAGCGTATGTTAAAGGAAAAATAAAAGGGAAAAAGAAACCGATTAAGTCATTATTACTAGATCAAAGTGTAGTTTGTGGACTGGGTAATATTTATGTAGATGAGGTGTTATTTAGGGCAAAGATTCATCCTTTAACCCCAAGCTATGAATTATCCGACAACGAGATTGAAAATGTGGTAAAATATACAGTAGAGGTGTTAGCAAAAGCCATCTCATTAGGTGGGACAACCATTCGAACCTTTACATCCACACATGGTGTATCAGGAACGTTTCAAGAAGAGTTGTTAGTTCATCAACGATTGGGTGAAGTGTGTAAAATCTGTGAAACCCCTATTGAGAAAATTAAGGTTGGTGGACGTGGAACTTACTTTTGTCCAACATGCCAAATAATTAAGTCTTAAGGGGGATTGTATCCATGTTAGTAGTTGGATTAACGGGTGGAATTTCATCAGGAAAAAGTACGGTCACTCAGTTGTTTTTAGACAAGGGTGTGACGGTTTTAGATGCTGATTTAATTGTCAGACAGATGCAACAACCAAATACGGTACTTCTAAAAAGATTAGCAGATGTATTTGGACAGGATATTATTTTAGCGGATGGGAACCTAGACCGCGGGGGGCTAGGGCGTTTAATTTTTCAAGATAAGGCTGCAAAAGCAAAATTAGATGAAATTATGAAACCCTTAATCCGTGAAAAGTTAGTAGAAGGGATTGAACTCGCGAAAAAAGCTAATGAATCGATGGTGGTTCTCGATATGCCACTTTTATATGAGTTTGAGTTTGAATCACTGACGGATGTGACGATTGTCGTTTATGTCAGTCAGGAAACGCAAATTAAACGACTGATGGCAAGAGACCAAATCGAGGAGGCCTATGCGCTCGCCAAGATTAATTCTCAGATGTCACTGGATAAAAAACGTGATCTTGCGAACTTCGTTTTAGTTAACGAAGGTAAAGTCAGTGAGTTACGAACTCAGTTTGAGACACTGTATCATCAGTTATGCTGCTGTCTTAAACATAGTCATAATTAATATAGTGGAAAAGTATAGGAATTAAGGGAGGAACTAGAAATGGGATTTATGGACTTATTTAAAACACACTACGAATCAGGTGAAAAAACGACGGATGAGGCGTTAATGACTCATTACTATAAAGCAAAGTATCAACCAACGAAAGCAGCGATTATTGAGGTTGCTAAATCATTAAACTTTGAGGTAAAATTTGAAGATGATGATCGTCAAGAATTAATGCTTAAGCGTAAAGATGCTGAAGTGATTGTGACGATTGTTAAAATTACGCCGATTGAATCAGCGGTTGATTTTACGATTAATACGCCTGGTCTCATTACATTTGGAAAAGGTAAAAAACTGATTCAAGAATTCTATAAAGAATTAGATAAAAAAATTATGTTTAAAGGATTAGCTTTAAACCGATAATAGATTGATTAATCCCTATTTTTAATAGGGATTTAACATTTTAAAAGAAGGAGTGTTTGAATAATGGGAGTATCTCTTAAACCGAATACAACATTCGACTTAAGTCCCATTCAAATGATGACTTCGGAAGAAATACAAGTTTTGACGTTGCTGTATCAACCCATTATTGGTCCGCAAGCCGTGAGTTTATTTACGACTTTAAATACGTTAGCACTAAAAAAACAGGAACAATCTTTAACGCATCATTTGTTATTACAGTTACTCAATACGAATATTGAGGAGTTTTTAGAGTGGCGTTATAAATTAGAAGCCGTTGGATTAGTTTCTGTGTATATCACCGAAGAATCTCATCATATAACGTATGTTTTAAAAAGACCGATGAAAGCTCGTGCCTTTTTTAGCGATGGAATTATTAATGTCTTTTTAAATTTAAAAGTTGGGAATGTAGATTATCAAGCATTAAAGCAATTTTTTATTGAAGATGCTTTTAAAGCAGAAGGAAAAAATGTCTCAAAACCATTTAATGAAGTATTTGATACGACGGTGTTACTTCGTAACTCTCAAACCCTACAAGCTAGTCCACTGCCGGTTAGTGAGATGAAGCGTGAGGGAGTAGAGCTAGAGAAAGCCTTTAATGAAGAGTTACTATTTGCTTTACTCAAGCAGTTTGGACTCGATGATCAAATTTTATCGGATAAACTTCTCGATCAAATTAATAAGATTGCCTTTTTATATAAATTAGATGAAAGTGAATTAGCTCGTCTTATTTTTGATGCTTTAGATAGTGATGGCTTCGTCAACTTAGAGGTATTTAGAAAACAAGCGAAACAATATTTTCAATTTCTAAATAAAGGAAAGCCAATCGAGGTGGTGGAAGTTTCGCAGGTTAATCAAGAGACCATGATTAGTGAAGCGAATGCGGCAAGTGCAAAGGAAAAACAATTATTGATTCATCTGTCACAACATCCACTTAGTTTCTTGAAGTTTAAGCAACATCAAAAAGAACCTGTTCCAGCCGATCGTCAATTAGTTGAGTGGTTAGTGGTGGATCAACAAATGCCATCCGGTGTTGTGAATGTGTTGATTGATTATGTGTTAAATATTTCAGATGGGCGATTGCCAAAGCAATTGGTTGAAAAAATTGCGGGTGAATGGCAGCGTAAAGAGATTGATAATACTGAAAAAGCAATTGCTCAAGTTAAGTCAACGCTTAAAGCGAAGCAAAAACGTGAAAATGAAAAAACGATGCCAGCAGCAAGTAAACCATCTTATCAAAAATCAGCGAGAGTAGTTCGTCAAGAGCAAGTTCCTGATTGGCTGAAAGCACCGCAAACGCAAGAATCGAATAAAAAAACATTGAGTGAAGAAGATTTACAAAAGATTGAACGCATGAAACAATTACAGAGTCAGATTCTAAATGGGAAAGGGTGAATTAGATGAAACGATTAGGTGATTTAATACCGAAAACGTTTGGAGCTGAGCAGGCATATCAAGAGTTATTAAATGAACCAGAGATTGCACAGGCATTAAAATGTCATGAGTCTGAGGTGGATATGTCACGTCTGTCGAGCTTTATATCCGATTTAGATGAGTATTCACGAAATAAATCCAAATGTGAGGGTTGTCTAGGATTAGATTATTGTAAGCAACCCGTTAAAGGACATCGACCAGAACTTGAACCAAGGTATAAGCAACTTAAGATTGCATATACGCCTTGTCATTATGAGTTAAATCAAAAACATTTAGCGAATATTAAAAGTTTTCATATGCCGGGTGATATTGTAAATGCGAATTTTGAACGATTTATCATGGATCCTGAGCGTGTCGAGTTTTATGAAAAAGCAACTTTATTTATTAATGAATACATGACAAATAAAAAAGGTCGCGGTCTTTATTTATATGGGCCTTTTGGCACAGGGAAAACATATATGTTAAGCGCCATTGCAAATATCTTATCTCAACGTGGAATTGTTTGTGGCTTAGTTTACTTTCCTGAATTGGTTGCTGAAATTAAATCAGGATTTAATAGTGACAATAATAGTGGATATGATAAAATTGAACAATTAAAGCAAATCGATGTCTTGATGCTAGATGATATTGGAAGTGAATCGATGACGAGCTGGATGCGGGATGAAGTGCTTGGCCGTATTTTAAATTATCGAATGCATCAGGGGCTTCCAACTTTTTTCACTTCGAACTTGGATTATGAACAATTACGTCATCATTATTCTTATACTCAAAAAGGAGAAGTTGAGGAAATTAAGGGGGCACGTATTTTAGAACGTATCAAAGCTTTAAGTGTTCCTGTCGCTATTACTGGAACAAATTATCGTCAAAATCGCTAAAATTCTTATCACTTTTTGCTTGATTTCAAAAAAATCATACATTATAATATGATTCATACATATACTAATGAGTAGACTGATATATCAAAGGTTTTGATAAGGATATGATTTATTCATACGACTTTCTAGAGAGGGAATCCATGGCTGAAAGATTTCTAAGTACGATGTTTGAATTACTCCCTTTGAACTGGACTTGAAAAAGTTTCCCGCTGACTGCGTTAACGTTAAATTGAGTTGCTAACGAAGAGTCTTTTCTTTGTTGGAAATAGGATGGTACCGCGATTATAATCGTTCCTAATTAAATTTTAGGAGCGATTTTTTTTATACTCAAAAATTTCGCTCCGAGGTAAACGAAAAATAAAAGGAGGAAATACCATGATTAACATTACTTTCCCAGATGGGAATGTGAAACAATTTGAAAATGGAGTTACTGCAGATGCGATTGCGCACTCTATTTCACCAGGATTACGTAAAAAATGTGTGGCTGCTAAAATTAACGGACATTTATATGATTTAACTCGTCCAATTGAAGCAGATGCAAAAATTGAATTAATTACAAATGATCGTCCAGAAGCGTGGGAAATTATTAACCATTCGGCTGCTCACTTAATGGCTGCCGCTATTAAACGTCTTTATCCAGATGCAAAATTTGGAGTAGGACCTGCGATTGAAGATGGATTCTATTATGATATTGATACAGAATCAAAAATTTCAGAAGCTGATTTACCAGCTATTGAAAAAATGATGCAAAAAATTTCTTCAGAAGCTTTACCGATTATTCGTCAAGAATTAAGCCGTGAAGAAGCAAAAGAATTATTTGCAGCTGATGAATATAAATTAGAATTAATTGATGCGATTAAAGAAGGTGAAATCATCACAACTTATTCAGAAGGTGATTTTACAGATCTTTGTAGCGGAGTACATGTTCCAAATACAAAAGATGTTAAGTTCTTTAAATTATTAAGTGTAGCAGGAGCTTACTGGCGAGGAGATAGCGACAATAAAATGTTAACTCGTATTTACGGGGCAGCTGCTTTATCTAAAGATGCTTTAGCTGATCACTTACGTATTTTAGAAGAGCGTAAGGAACGTGATCATAAAAAATTAGGACGTGAATTAGAATTATTCACATTCAGTCCATTAGTAGGTCAAGGATTACCAATCTGGTTACCAAATGGTATGAAAGTTCGTCAACAAATCGAACGATATATTACTGAATTAGAAGAAGATTACGGATACCAACACGTAGCAACTCCAGTTATGGGATCTGTTGATTTATATCGTACTTCAGGACACTGGGCACATTATCAAGAAGATATGTTCGTTCCAATGGAAATGGATAATGAAGAATTAGTATTACGTCCGATGTCTTGTCCTCACCATATGATGGTATATAAAACAAAATTACGTTCATACCGTGATTTACCAATTCGTTATGCAGAGCAAGTTATTCAACACCGTTTTGAAGCCTCAGGTGCTTTAACTGGTCTTGAGCGTGTACGTGCGATGACTTTAACAGATTCTCATCTTTTTGTTCGTCCAGATCAAATTAAAGAAGAGTTCTCTCGTTGTTTAGAATTAATTCACCGTGTGATTAAAGACTTCGGAGTTGAAATTAACTACTATCGTTTATCGCTTCGTGATCCAGAAAACAAAGAAAAATATTTCGATGATGATCAAATGTGGGAAAATGCAGAGTCAATGTTACGCGAGACATTAATCGAAAATAATATTCCATTCATTGAAGCTGAAGGAGAAGCGGCCTTCTATGGTCCTAAATTAGATATCCAAATCAAAACAGCTTTAGGACATGATATTACAATGTCAACTATTCAATTAGACTTCTTATTACCAGAACGTTTCGATTTAACTTATGTATCTGAAACTGGTGAAAAAGTACGTCCAGTTGTTATGCACCGTGGTTTAATCGGAACATATGAGCGTTTCATGGCTTATTTAATTGAAACTTACAAAGGAGCATTCCCACTATGGTTAGCTCCAACACAAGTAACAGTGATTCCAGTTAATAATCAATATCATTTAGAGTACGCAAAAGAAGTTGCTAAAGAATTACGTAAATACCGTGTTCGTTTAGAAATCGATGAGCGTGAAGAAAAAATGGGTTATAAAATCCGTGAATCACAAACTAAGAAAATCCCAATGTCTATTGTATTAGGGGATAAAGAAGTTGCTAATAATGAAGTCACATTCCGCCGTTTCGGTGAGCAAAAAACTCAGACTTTACCATTAAAAGAATTCGTTCATTTCTTAGTTGAAGAAATTGCAGAGCGTAAAAACTATAAACCTGAATAATAAGTCAAAATGAGAAGCTTGTAGCTTCTCATTTTTTTATAGATTTTTGGAATTTTATGAATAGAATGATAGAGAATTACAATAATGAATTTAGTTGATGATTGTGTTTTTATCAGTTAAAAGGAAAGAATAAGTAGGTATTGTAAAGTAGGGAGTGATAAAAATGATTGAAACTATGGTCGTGTTAAGACAGTGGAGTGTAGATGTAATAGCCCTTCTTGTTTTTTTAATCGCTGCTTATCTGGGTTATAAAGATACGTTTCGTTTCAGTTTTCTTCAACTTATTTTGCAACTGATTTCAATGATAGCGACTTATTTTATTTCTATTTTTTTAACTAATAAAGCGATTCAGACGATTCCAGAAAATGCGAATATAGGATTAATGATTCCTGATGAGTTATTTTATTTAGTGCAACCTCACGAAGAAATGATTATTCCACTTATTATGTTTGTTATTATTTATATGTTTATATTTATTATTATAAAGAGCATTCTATATGTATTCGGAAGAAACTATGAATGGGAAAGGTATTTATTCAGAAAAATTAAGTTAAATTCAACGTTTGGAAGGATTCTAAGTTCTGGGTGTACCATTTTAAATACGTATACGTATTTAATCATTGTTTTAATGATTGTTGGATTTCCTTTGTTTAATTTAGTAGGCCCCCATACATTCTCCTCTTTTTTATTAAAAACAGTTCCTTTTATTTCAAAGGATATTGAAGAGTTTTATGCCCCCTATGAAACACTTACTCAGGTATTACAAACTTACAAAGAAGAGGCACATCTCATTTTTGATGGGACGACAGTTAATCTTAAAGTGATGGAAGAAATGATTCAAAAAGACCCAAGTCGTAAAAATTCGTTGCAAGATGCCTATGAATATTTAATCCCGTATATTGCAACAACTTCTGGTTATTTAGCTAATTTTTCAAATAATAAGATTGGAATTAATGAAATGAAAGAATATTTAGCAAATACTCAGGAATATCTGAACAATCAAACCATAACACTGGAAATTTTTAATTCTTACTATGAAGAGTTGATTAAAAACAAAACTTATGATAGACTAGTTAAAGATGAGGTCATTAATGATGATGCTTTAACCGCATTGGTTGAGAGTGGATTCCTAAATGATACAAATCTTAAAAAAATTAAAGAATATATAGCGCTTGATTGACATATACTAATCAAGGTGTTATAATTAATAAATGTGAATATCATGTGGAAAGAAGAAGTACCCACTTCTCACCTGATTGGCTTAAGTCGATAGGTTTAAAAGTCGCATAGTTTTTTTTAACTGTGATTTTAAACGTGGGCGCTTGAATGCCTACGTTTTTCTTTTTTTCCATGAATGTTCTATAAAATTGGAGGTGCTCATCATTAGCAAGAAGAATGTAAAAAACGAGAGCTTAGTCAACGAGGATATCCGCGCTAAGGAGATGTTAGTCATTGGTCCTAACCGCGAACAACTTGGTTTAATGCAACGCAAAGATGCTTTACGTGCTGCTTCTGAACAAAATTTAGATTTAGTATGTGTAGCACCACAAGCTAATCCGATTGTTTGTCGTATTATGGATTACGGTAAATACCGTTACGAACAACAAAGACATGCTCGCGAAGCGAGAAAAAACCAAGTGGTTGTAAGTCTTAAAGAAGTTCGTTTAAGTCCTAACATTGATCAGCATGATTTTAATACTAAATTAAAAAATGCTCAAAAATTCCTTAGTAAAGGTGATAAAGTTAAAGTTAGCGTACGTTTCAAAGGGCGTGAAATTGCTCATACAGAATTCGGTCGCAATGTTTTAACTCGCTTTGCTGAAGGGTGTGCTGAAATCGCAGACCTTGAATCAAATCCAAAACTTGACGGACGTTCAATGTTTCTCGTTTTAGCACCAAAGAAAAAGTAGAAAAGATAAAGGAGGAACTCTACCATGCCAAAAATGAAATCTCATCGTGGAGCTGCTAAACGCTTTAAACGTACAGGATCAGGAAAATTAAAACGTTCTCACGCTTATACAAGCCACTTAGCTCACAATAAAACAACTAAACAAAAGAAACACTTAGCTAAAGCTGCTGTTGTTTCAAATAGCGATTACAAACGTATCAAAGATATGTTATATAGCTTATAATCATTTAAATATTTTTTGTACTACAAAAGGAGGAACTCAATATGCCACGTGTAAAAGGTGGAGTTGTATCACGTAAACGTCGTAAACGCGTTTTAAAATTAGCAAAAGGTTACTTTGGATCAAAACACACATTATATAAAACTGCAAATGAACAAGTAATGAAATCATTACAATATTCATACCGTGACCGTCGTCAGAAAAAACGTGATTTCCGTAAATTATGGATCACTCGTATCAACGCTGCTGCTCGTATGAATGGATTATCATACAGCAAATTAATGCACGGATTAAAATTAGCTGGAATCGAAGTTAACCGTAAAATGTTAGCTGATTTAGCTGTAGCTGATGCTGCTGCATTCACAGCTTTAGCAGAAACTGCAAAAGCTGCAATGAATAAATAATTTTTTATAAACTTCAAACACTACCTTAAGGTAGTGTTTTTTTGATATTTTTAAAGAAAATATTTTTAAAATTATTTTCATCAATGAGATAAAATGATATGATACTACTTATAGAAAATTATGGATAATAGGAGGAAACATAATGACTAAGTTAGATCAAACTCTAACGTTCTTAAAAGAAATTACAGATGCAAATGCTGTACCGGGTCAAGAACGTCAAGCACGTGAAGTGATGAAAAAATATATTGGTGACTCAGCAGATAAAATTTATCAAGATAATATCGGATCATTAATTGCTGAAAAAGTAGGGGAAAAAGATGGACCGAAAATCTTGATTGCAGGTCATATGGATGAAGTTGGATTTATGGTTCAACGTATTGATGATAATGGATTTATTAAATTCGTGACACTAGGTGGATGGTGGGGACAAGTGATGCTTGCACAACAAGTCACTATCACAACAAATAGTGGGAAAACGTATCATGGGGTTATTGGGTCAACACCACCTCATATTTTGACACCTGAGGCACGTCAAAAACCGGTTGATATTAAAGAAATGTATATTGACCTAGGTGTTGAGAGTAAAGAAGAGGTAGAAAAGCTTGGTATTCGACCAGGTGATATGATTACTCCTTATATTGAGTTCCGTACGATGGCGAATGATAAATACTTATTAGCTAAGGCATGGGATAATCGTATCGGTTGTGCCGTAGCTGTTGAAGTGTTAAATAATTTAAAAGGTGAATCTCATCCAAACATCGTCTACGGTGTGGGAACAGTTCAAGAAGAAGTTGGATGCCGTGGAGCAGTGACAACAAGCCAAATGATTAACCCATCCATCGTTTTCGCTTTAGATGTAGGACTAGCTGGAGATGTGCCAGGGGTTACGAATCAAATCCAAGCAAAAATGGGGAAAGGGCCAATCATTACTTTAATTGATGGTGGATTAGTTGGTCATAAAGGATTACGTGATTTTGTTGTGAGCGTAGCGGATGAATTAAATATTCCATATCAATTTGATATTACGCCAGGAGGAGCAACTGATGCAGCCAAAATGCATTTAGCACATGATGGGGCCCCTGCGATGTCAGTTGGAATTGCATCACGTTATATTCACTCACATACTTCAATGATTCATCGTGATGATTATGAAAATACAGTTAAATTAATGACAGAAGTTGTTCGTCGTTTAGATCAGGAAACTGTCAACAAAATTACATTTGAATAAAAAAAAGACTATCTCTAAAGTGAGATAGTCTTTTTTAATGAAGTTTTAACATAAAAAAAGAGTCTATTTAAAAAAAGTTTAAACAGACTCTTTTCTAAGAAAGTTTGAGGTCCATTCTACCTCAAAAAAAGGGTAATTATAAAACATTGGAATGGAAAGAGAATAATATACTGATACGGCATGATGGGGTAAACCGTATCAATTAGGGTAGT
>NZ_CALIOS010000018.1:0-29246 GCF_938044715.1 uncultured Turicibacter sp. | reverse complement strand
TCCCTATTATTTGTGGTGTTGGAACTAATAATACGAAAACAACGATTCATAATGTTAAATTAGCAGAAGAAATTGGTGCTGATGGTGTTTTGGTGGTTACTCCATATTATAATAAACCAAATAAAATTGGCTTATTAACGCATTATAAAGAAGTGGCAAATTCAACAGATTTACCTATTATTTTATACAATATTCCATCGCGTACGGGGGTTAGTTTAGATTTAGAAACCATTTTGGAGTTAGCACAACTTAAAAATGTTGTCGGAATTAAAGATTCAAGCGGTGACTTAACATTATTAAAACAACTTAAAGAAGTAATGCCTTCCGATTTTGCCTTATATAGTGGCGACGATTCTAATTATTTAGAAGCATTAAAACTTGGAGGAGCTGGGGTTGTTTCAGTTGCTTCACATGTAGCAGGGTTACAAATGAATCAAATCTATAAATTATTTAAAGAAGGAAAATTAGAAGAGGCGGAAGCTTTACAAAATAAATTAATGCCACTTTGTAAAGGATTGTTTAGTACCACGAATCCGATTCCAATCAAAGCGATTTTAAATCAAATGGGAATGGATGTCGGATCACTTCGTTTACCCCTTGTAGAGATGGATCAGTTTGAGGCATTAGATTTATTTAATGAAATCAAAGATTTGATAGATGAATAAGAATCAAAACGTCTGTTTGAAGTGTGACAGACGTTTTTTCGTATTTTAAAGAGGAAAAAAGCGAATGTTAAATAAAAAAGAAGGATATACTTGTCATTATCTTGCGTTGTGTACTATAATGAATATAGAGATTACGCAGTTTCTTTTAAATGATAATTGAGAGAATTTGACAGACTTATTATCTTACAAGAATGTAAAGAGTAATAAGGATTAGGTCTTTTTCTCAAATTTTAAGTTTATTGATGGGATGCCATGTTTTTTAATTTTTATGAATCATTTTTATTTATTTTAATTTTGAGGGTAGGATATTGTTCGAAGAAATAGAACTAATTTAAGATTGAGAACAAAACCTATTGATATTGACGTTTAGGAAAGTAATTCAAAAATAACATTAAGCATCTTCAAAATAAGTAAACGTACTTTAGAAGGAATTGTACATTTGAAGTCCCATGAGAAGAGGACAGGATTGTGATTTAAAACCATTTATTTAAAAGTTAAAAGCAAAAAAACGTCCGTTACAACGAAATGCTTTAACGTTAATTCAAGATATAAAGGAGGTGAATCGTTGTCAAAAATGTAACCTGTTATCAAGTGATAGCAGTTTTGATAGCGATAAAAATGTGTCATCAGTAGTTGAACAAAAAATCAAAGTATTTGCATTAGGCGGATTAGATGAAAACGGAAAAAATTTATATGTGGTAGAAGTAAATGATAAAATATTTGTTTTAGATGCAGGGTTGAAATATCCAACTGAAGATTTGCTGGGTGTTGATGCGGTAATTCCAGATTTTACTTATTTAAAAGAGAATGTGTCACGTGTACAAGGGATTTTCTTATCACATGGGCATGAAGATCACATCGGGGCCTTACCTCAATTATTGAGTTTGATTAATGTTCCAATTTATGGGACACGCTTAACGATGGCATTAGTAGAAGATTCACTTAGTGAAAATGGACTTGATTTTAAAAACTATAAATTATATAAAATTCGAGAAAATAACGAGCTATTTTTTGGAGATATAAAAGTCACATTCTTCAAAACAACTCACAGCATTCCAGATTCTGTTGCGATTTGTATTCATACAACAGATGGAGTGATTGTATATACGTCTGATTTTACATTCGATCAAAGTGCTAAGGGGCGTTATCAAACTAATTATGCACGTATTTCTGAAATTTCAAAGGAAGGTGTTCTTTGTTTATTATCGGAGAGTATCAATGCCGAAAAATCAGGGCATACAAGTACAGGCAGTTCTTTAACTTATGAATTAGAAGAAGCTTTTTCACGTGCTGAGGGGCGCATTATTTGTTCGCTTTATTCATCGGATTTACATCGTATTCAATTAGTGATTGATTTAGCGATTCAAAATGGACGTAAGATTGCCATTATTGGACGTAAGATGCAACGTATTGTTGATATTTCGGTTAAACTTGGTTATTTGCGAATTCCGAAATCTGCGCTCATGAATTTACTGTATATCGATGAAAAAAATGATAATAATCTGTCTAATCTTGTTGTTTTAGCAACTGGAAATCGCTACGAACCATTTAATGCCTTGATTCGCATGGCAAAACATCAGGATCGTTTAATTCATATTGAAAAAAGTGATACGGTTATTGTGGCAACTGCTCCTATTCCAGGAAATGAAATTAAAGCAGCTCGCACACTAGATTTATTATACCGTACAGGGGCAAGTGTGGTTGCGATTAATAAAAATTTATTACCTTCTTCTCACGCAAGTAGTGAAGATTTGAAATTAATGATGAACTTATTAAAACCACAATACATTATGCCTGTTATTGGAGAATATCGTAATTTAGTCGCTCATGCTAAAATTGCTGAGAAAATGGGATATAATACAGAAAATGTTATTTTGTTAGATAATGGTGATGTGGTTGAATTTCAACAAGGTGAATTAGTTAATCATACGGAACATATTCAAATTGATCAAGTATTAGTTGATGGATTGGGCGTGGGTGATATCGGAAGTGTGGTCTTACGTGATCGTCAATTAATGGCCAATGATGGAATTATTGTGGTGATTGCTAATTTAAATAAAAATACAAAAGAAATTGTCGCAGGACCACAAATTGTGAGTAAAGGATTTGTTTACGAAAAAGGTAATGAAGAGTTATATGCGGCACTTGATGAGTTGGTTCGAAATATTATTGGTCAATTTGTGACAGAACAATATGTAAACTGGCAAGGATTACGTCAAGAATTACGTGATAAAATTGGGAAGTTATTGTTTAACAAGACAAAACGTAAACCCATTATTATTCCAATTGTAGAAGAATTTAATTTATAATCCAATTGAACAGCTGCCAAACGGCAGCTGTTTTTGACTTAGTTCAAGATTTCTAAAAAAAGAACGTCAGATATTAATGGAAAATTAGGGATTTTATGAGATAATAAGTAAAGTACGATTATGAAGTAATAGAGGGATTATTATGGCACAAAAAAAGAAAGTGAAACAAAAAAAACAAACGTTTGTTACGGATTTATATATTGAGTTAATTGGAATTGGCTTAATCTTATTATCTATTTTAACTCTAGGTCAACTTGGAATTATCGGAACTTTTTTGAAGCGAATTTTCTTATTTGTTTTTGGTGAGTTTTTTTGGGTAGTGGCTCTGGCGATGATTATCAATGGTGGTAAAATGATTTTTAGTCGAAAAGTTCCGACGTTTTTTACGACGCGTCAAATTGGTTACTATTTAATGTTTATTGCTTTTATTTCATTTAGTCATCTCCCGGTTTATCGTGAATTTAATGCACACAATACACCGTTGCTTTCCGGGATGGTTAATTATTATTGGAATAATGATGTCTTAAATACGACCTTTACAGTAGGTGGCGGATTCATTGGATCTGTAATTTATGGGATTTTCGTTCCATTAATGACAGCAATTGGATTATATATTTTATCTTTAGTTATTCTTTGTTATGGAACATTACTCGTCTTTAATTTAACATTTAAAGATGTATATGAAGGAATCAAACTATCTAGACTTGAGTATCGAGAAAAAAGAATGAAAAAAGTAAAAAAAGCAACTAAACCTAAGGTGAAAAAGAGATCCGATCAGGAAGAGATAGAAGAAGAGGCAGAAGAGTTGAATGCGATGATCGACACAACCACTCCTATTTTTGATTTTGAGAATGATGAGGTAACCATTACAACGTTTGATCAAGAGGTTGAATTGCAAGAGGAAGGGGAGGAAGAACTCGAGTTTAAAATTAGTGATTTTGCTGAAAAAATAAAACAGGAAAAAGTAGAACCTCATTCAACGATTGAAACGTTTATGAGTGATGAGAATTACACCCTACCTCCATTAGATTTGCTTGTAGATTATCAACAAACTAATAATTCGCAACGGATGCTGGTTAGTGCAAAAGCACAAGCCAGAAAACTTGAAGACACATTTAAGAATTTTGATGTGAAGGCAAAAGTTCAAGAAGTTCATATCGGACCTGCTGTCACACGATTTGAAATTTTACCAAATGTCGGTGTAAAAGTTAGTAAAATTATTGGCTTAACCGATGATATCGCCTTAGCACTTGCGGCGAAAGGGATTCGAATCGAGGCTCCTATTCCAGGAAAGTCTGCTATTGGGATTGAAGTTCCAAATCCTAAACAAACGCTAGTGACATTTAAGGAGATTGTAAAGGAAGTTCCGCAAAAACAGCAATCAGAAAAACTTTTAATGGTTCTCGGACGAGATATCTCGGGAAAAACAGTGTATTCACCATTAAATAAAATGCCTCACTTACTTGTAGCAGGCGCAACAGGTTCAGGAAAGTCAGTTTGTATTAATACAATTATTTGTAGTATCTTAATGCGTGCGACTCCGAATGAAGTGAAGATGTTAATGATTGACCCGAAAAAGGTAGAGTTAAATGGTTACAATGGGGTTCCACATTTATTAGCACCAGTTGTGACGGATCCACGCCTTGCGTCTCTTGCGTTAAAAAAAGTGGTGACGGAAATGGAATATCGCTATGAATTGTTCAGTGAGAGTGGAACTCGTAATATTGAAGGTTATAATGATTATGTTCGTCATCAAAATGAGACGAATGAAATTAAAAAGACGGTTTTACCATTTGTTGTGGTAATTATTGACGAGTTAGCGGATTTAATGATGGTTGCGTCAAAAGAAGTAGAGGAGTGTATTATGCGATTAACTCAAATGGCACGTGCTGCTGGAATTCATTTGATTATCGCAACACAACGACCTTCAGTAGATGTCATTACCGGAGTTATTAAGGCGAATATCCCATCTCGTATTGCGTTCGGTGTTTCATCGGCTGTCGATTCACGTACGATTATTGATATGCCAGGAGCGGAGAAGTTACTCGGAAAAGGGGATATGTTATTTTTACCAATGGGAGCTTCAAATCCAACGCGTGTGCAAGGTGCGTTTATTTCGGATGAAGAAGTTGTTCGAATTGTAGAGTTTATTAAGAATCAAGTCCAACATGAGGAGATTAAACAAGATTTCTTAGAAAATTTAGAACAAGGGCAAAGTGAAAGCAATACGATGGAAGATCCACTGATGAGAGAAGTGTTATCTTATATTATTGAAAGTAAAAAAGTTTCAGCTTCGCTCTTACAAAGACGTTTCCGTATTGGATATAATCGTGCAGCTAGAATTGTGGATGATTTAGAATCGGCAGGATTAATTGGTCCAAGTGAAGGAAGTAAGCCACGTGAGGTCTTGATGTCAGAGGGGCAGTGTCAAGAATTAATGTCGAATTTGAAATAGTTTCATCGTAAAAGCGCCGAGTTGACATTTTTATGTCAGGGGAAAGCATATGATACAAAATATGATTTAATTAGACATAAGAGATGTGATAAAATAAAAGAGTGCTGATGAAAGGGGTTTTATAAATGGGGCTTAATCAAAAGCGAGTGGCGATTGCAACCTTTGCAATGAGTCTTTTGCTTTGTACGGGATGTCAACCATTCAATCAGAGTCTAGGTACATTTCAAACAGGTGAAGAGGAGACGAGCAGTATTAAATTACTACAGCCTATTTCAATTGAGACGGTTAGCGAAGAACAAGAGGATCAACAACCTATGACACGCCAAGTGGTTGAAGTGGCGACGAAATTGAAAGTTGGCTTAGTAGATGATCCCCATCAAGATTTAAATCGTGAATTACTTCAAAAGATAAGTAAGGAATTGAATAGGGAATATCCTGAAATTAAATTTGAAGTGGAAACACCCAAAGAAAATAATGCAAATAGTTATTTAAATACGGTGAATCAATTAATTGCAAGTGGGGCGCAATTGATTTTAATACCGAATTCAACATATGAGAAAGAACTTGAAACCATCATCAATAATTATCCGGATATTGTTTTTTTAACCTTTGACTATTACACGAAGTCATCAAATGTATTTGGAGTTAAATTTCATGAAGAATCTGCAGCCTTTTTAGCAGGAGTCATAGCTGCTTTACAAACGAATACCAATAAGATTGCTTATTTAGGCTATGCAGATGATTCATCAGTAGAGAACAAATATGGTTGTGGATTTATAGCAGGTGCTAAAGCCGTTCGTTCTGATATTGAAGTAACAGAAAAATATATTTTAAAATCAATTTCAACAGTTGATTTAAAGCAGGTCGTTAAAAGCTTGTATGATGATCATCATGATATTGTATTCGAGAGGGTAGGTTCTTTACAACATGATGTCATTGAAGTGGCGAAACAGTATACACAAAATCATCGTCCTGTATGGGTGATAAATTCAGTCATCGATTTATTAGAAGAAGGTCGTCTTTCAAATGGAAACTCAGTGGTATTAACATCCGTTTTGAAAAATGTTGACGTCGCAGTTTCTAATCTTTTAAATGGGTGGTTAACACAAGAATTTACGCTTGGAAATCAGCTCATTTTAGGGCTTGAAAACGGGGGCGTTAGGGTGACCTTAGAAAATGAGCAGTTAGAAGGGAATACTGTTAGTATCGTTCAGGACTATCAGGAAAAAATTATCTCGGGAGAAATTGTCGTTTCAACTGATTTAACTCAATAATTTAAAAAAAGAGGAAGATTGATATCCCCTCTTTTTTTGATGTTTGTGGAAAATAAGTAATAAGTCAGTGAAGTTGATGAATAATAAAAGAAGATAAAAAAATGTCATAAAAGGAGGTTCAACTATGAAAAAAAATAGTATAAGCATTCTATTTTTTTTAATACTTAGCTTTGTATTAGTCGCTTGTAACAATTCATCAAAGAGTGAAGAAGCGTTAAAAATTGGAATGTTGATTGACTCGGGAAGCATCGATGATAAGTCGTTTAATCAAGGAACGTGGGAAGGAATCCAACGTTACGTTGAGGATCATGAAGGCGTAAAGGCACAGTTTGTTCAACCGTCAGGCGAAACAACGGAAGATTATGTCACATCAGGTGATAATTTAATCATGGCAGGTAGTAACATTGTCATTGCACCAGGATTTAAATTTGAAGAGGCGATTACGAAATTACAACAAGAAAATCCAGAAGTTAAATTTGTTTTATTAGATGGGCAACCATCTGTAGAAAGTCCTAATACAATGTCTATCTATTTTGCAGAAAATGAAGCTGGATTTTTAGTTGGAATGGCGGCAGCTCTTCAATCTAAAACAGAAAAAGTTGCTTTTATAGGTGGAATGAAAATACCAGCTGTTGAAAAATTTGGAAGAGGCTATGTAGCGGGTGTTGCTTATGCTAATCAATTGTATGGAACGAAGACGATAGTGACTGATTATCAATTTCAAGGGACCTTTTATGATGTACAAGGTGGGCAAATGATGGCCGGAGGCATGTACGATAAAGGGGTGGATATTATCTTCTCAGCGGCAGCTGCCGTTGGAAATGGTGTGATTAATGAGGCCAAAGCACGTACTGAGAATCAGGAAGAGGTGTATGTAATTGGGGTTGATATTGATCAATATGAGGAGGGAAAATTAGGAGATGACCAATCAGTTATCCTAACTTCTGCGATTAAGCGAATTGATAATGCGGCTTATGATGCATTGGATGATATTGCTCAAAGTGAATTTCGTGGTGGAGAGGTGATCATTATGGATGCAAAAGCAAATGGAGTTGGGATTCCTTTAGAAAATCCTAATTTAACAACTGAGACATTAGAAAAAATAGAAGCAGCACTTAACTTGATGAAAAATGATCAGTTAAGTGTTCCTAAGACAGCTGAAGAATTAACAGCCTTTTTAGCTGAGTATCAATATGATGCTAGCCTAATAAATTATAATTAGATCATTTATAAAAGCTTTTAAAGAAAGATTATTCCTTCTTTAAAAGCTTTTATGTTAGGCGCCTATTTTTAGATTGGGAGGAATCATTTTAAAAACATATTCAATGCAATCAACTTAAAACTTAATCGTAGTTTTAAAAAAGAAAAGTAATATTTGGTCTTTTAATACAATTTATACTTAACAAAAAGCGACAAAATATTTACATTAAATAGCTTTTCTGTTAAACTTAAGATGTATAAAATATGAGGAGGCCATACAAATGAAAAAATTACTTTCTATGTTTGCTGTTGCAATGTGTGCTACAGTTGGACTAACTGCTTGTGGAGGAGCAGAAGAAGCAAAAACTGAAACACCTCAAACTGGAAATCAAACGACTGTAAAAGTTGGGATGATGACAGACTCAGGAACCATTGATGACAAATCATTTAACCAAGGAACTTGGGCTGGAATCCAACAATATGCAGCTGATCACACAGGTGTTGAAGTGAAATATGTTCAACCAGGTGGGGAAGCGAAAGAAGACTACTTAAGTGCAGCAGATAATTTAATCATGTCAGGAAATCAAATTATTGTTGCTCCTGGATTCAAATTTGAAGAAGCAATCAACGAATTACAAGTTGCAAACCCAGATACAAAATTCATCATTTTAGATGGACAACCGGCTGAGATGGCTGAAAATACAGTTGCGATTTACTTTGCTGAGCAAGAAGCTGGATTCTTAGCAGGTGTTGCAGCCGCTTTACAAACACAAACAGGAAAAGTTGGATTCATTGGAGGAATGAAAATTCCTGCTGTTGAAAAATTCGGATTCGGATATGTAGCAGGTGTTGCTTACGCGAATGCTACTTATGGATTAGAAGTTGAAGTAGCTGATTATTTATACAATGGAACATTCACTGATGTTCAAGGTGGACAAGCGCAAGCTGGTGGAATGTACGATAAAGGAATCGATATTGTGTTCGTAGCAGCTGGTGGAGTTGGAAATGGTGTTATCAATGAAGCTAAAACTCGTGCAGAAGCTGGTGAAGAAGTTTATGTGATTGGAGTTGACGTAGACCAATATGAAGAAGGTGTCATGTCAAATGGTAAATCTGTTATCTTAACTTCTGCCATCAAACGTATTGATAATGCAGCTTATGAAAACATTGATGCATTTGTAAATGGAAACTTCCCAGGTGGGCAAGTCATCACAATGGATGCTAAAACAAATGGAATTGGATTACCTGAAGTGAATCCAAACTTAACAGAAGATACAACTACCAAAACAAATGAAGTATTCGAAGCTATCAAAGCAGGTACAGTAGTTGCTCCAACTTCTGCAGAAGAATTAGAATTAATGTTAGCAGAATTAGGATATGACGCAAGCAATATTAACTTTAAATAATTCATTTAAATACTATTGATTGTTTGTTAAACGAAGTACGCCTGTTCACAGGCGTACTTTTTTTAAAGTAAATAATAAGAATAGGATTTAACACATACTAAGTAAGAGAGTATACCATGGAGTTCATTATCACCGACATTGGATACGTTATCATAAAAAAGAAAGGGGTTAAATCATGGAATACGTGATTGAAATGTTGAACATCACAAAAGAATTTCCAGGGATTAAAGCCAATGATAATATTACACTGCAAGTTGAACCAGGAGAAATTCATGCCCTTTTAGGAGAAAATGGCGCTGGTAAATCAACACTGATGAGTGTTCTATTTGGACTATATAAGCCAGAAGAAGGATGTATTAAAGTTCGCGGAAAAGAAGTTAAGATTACAGACCCAAATGTCGCAACTGAGTTAGGAATTGGGATGGTCCATCAGCATTTTAAGTTAGTTCATAATTTTACGGTTACCGAAAATATCGTTCTAGGTAATGAACCGAAGCTATTTGGTGGGCGTATCAATATCAAAAAGGCAGCTAAACGTGTAGCTGAATTATCAGAACGTTATAACTTACATGTTGACCCATATGCTAAAATTGAAGATATTTCAGTTGGAATGCAACAACGTGTTGAAATTTTAAAAATGTTATATCGAAATGCTGAAATTTTAATTTTTGATGAGCCAACAGCTGTTTTAACACCACAAGAAATTGAACATTTAATGGAAATTATGCGTCAGTTAACCGCTGAAGGTAAATCTATTATTGTGATTACACATAAATTGAAAGAAATTAAAGCAGTGGCGAAGCATTGTACCATTATCCGAAAAGGAAAAGGGATTGGAACAGTCGTAGTGGCTGATACTTCAGAGCAAGAATTGGCTGATTTAATGGTTGGGCGTCAAGTAACGTTTAAACTAGATAAAGACGCGGCTAAAGTTGGAGCCCCTGTTTTACAAGTTGAAAATCTAACGGTTAAAAACAATCGTGGCGTTTCAGCACTTAAAAATTTATCTTTGACGGTCCATGAAGGTGAAATTTTAGGTGTTGCTGGAATTGAAGGAAATGGTCAAAGTGAATTAATCGAAGCTATTACAGGATTAAAACCTGCTGATTCAGGAATAGTGAAATTAGCTGGAAATGATATTAGTAAATTACCAGTTCGAAAACGTACTGAGGCAGGAATTGGGCACATCCCAGAGGATCGTCATAAGCATGGATTAGTTTTAGATTATTCATTAGAAGATAACTTTATTTTACAAACCTATTATCAGCCCTCATTTAGTAAAGGTGGCTTCCTAAACCGACAAGCTATTCGTGAACAGTCAGAGCAGTTAATTGAACGATTCGATGTTCGCAGTGGACAGGGTAGCACCACTATTACACGTAGTATGTCAGGTGGGAATCAACAAAAGGCAATTATTGCACGTGAAGTAGTTCGTTCACCGAAGTTGTTAATCGCAGCACAACCGACTCGTGGTCTCGATGTAGGAGCTATTGAATATGTTCATCGAGAATTAATTGCAGAACGTGACAAAGGACGTGGCGTTTTACTTATCTCGTTAGAACTTGATGAAATTTTAAATGTTTCAGATCGTGTCGCTGTTATTTATGAAGGTGAAATTGTTGCGATTTTAGAAACAGCCAACACAAATGAAAAAGAAATTGGATTATTAATGGCCGGTGCAGGTAAACAAAGAGGTGAGGAATAATGAAAAAGATTAATTTTAGTCTAGCGGATGACAATGTTCAAAAAAAATTGGCACCTTTTGCTTCTGTTATTCTTGGCTTCATCATTGGATTTATTGTTTTATTATGTTTAGGGTATAACCCAGCAGAAGGATTTTCGTATTTATTCCAAGGTGGATTTAAAGGCATCATGAGTGGAAACTTAAAACAGTTTGGAAATACTTTATTGCAGATGACACCATTAGTTTTAACGGGATTATCAGTGGCATTTGCCTTTAGAACTGGATTATTTAATATTGGGGTTTCAGGTCAAATGTTAGTCGGTGGTTTTGCAGCGGTTTACTGTGGGATTATCCTTGATTTACCTCGTTTTATTCATCTACCAGTGGTGGTGTTAGTCGCGATGTTAGCAGGTGGAGTTTGGGCGATTATCCCAGGTTTATTAAAAGCAAAATTTAAAATTCACGAAGTTGTGACATCAATTATGATGAATTATATTGCACTTTGGATGGTTCAATATGGCGTAACGACATTTATTCCAGGAAAATATAGCACAGAATCTGCAACCATTAGTGAGACAGCATCATTAAAAACGGCTTGGATGACATCACTTTTTGATGGTTCATCGATCAATATTGGATTTATTTTAGCGATTTTGGCTTGCCTTGTTGTTTGGTTAATTTTAGATAAAACGACGTTTGGATATGAATTAAAGGCTGTTGGATTTAATCCAGATGCGGCACATTACGCAGGGATGAAAGTTAAACGTAATATCATTCTTTCAATGATTATTGCCGGATGTTTAGCAGGTCTTGCTGGAGCGACCTATTATGTTGGTTATACGAATCATGTTAAAATTGGTGTTTTACCAACGCAAGGATTTGATGGAATTGCCGTTGCGTTACTTGGATTAAATACACCAATTGGTGTCTTCTTATCTGCTTTCTTATTTGGATTTATGAAGGTAGGAGGAGAATTCATGCAAGCAATGACAGCTGTCCCAAAAGAGTTAATTGATATTATTATTTCAACAATTATTTACTTCTCAGCGATTGCTTTATTAATTCAAAGTTTCTTTAAAAAAGTAGCACCGAAGAGAAAAGATGGAGGTGTTAAATAATGTGGGAATTTATTGTGGCAATGATGCCGTATGCTCTTGCGTTTACAGCACCGATGTTAGTCACAGCATTAGGTGGATTATTTAGTGAACGCAGTGGAGTCGTTAATATTGGATTAGAAGGTTTAATGGTCATTGGGGCTTTCACGACTGCATTTTATATCAATCAAGCTTATCAGGGTAGTGATTCAACGATTTGGATTGGAATTTTACTTGGTGGAGTAGCGGGATGTTTATTCTCTTTATTACATGCGTATGCGAGTATTAATCTTAAGGCCGATCAAGTTATTTCAGGAACTGCTATTAACTTATTAGCACCCGCGCTAACTATTTTCTTAGCACGTACTTTAACAGGATCTCAAAATATTAGTATCCTCAAAGGTGTCTCACGTTTTGATGCCCCAATCTTATCGGATATTCCTATTATTGGACCTTTATTCTTTAGCAAGATGTATTTAACCACTTTTATTGTATTAGGATTAGTGGTTTTAACTTGGTATATTGTCTTTAAAACATCTTTTGGATTACGTCTGCGCGCGTGTGGAGAACATCCACAAGCAGCTGATTCAATGGGGATTAATGTTTATAAAATGCGTTATTTTGGTGTGTTAGCATCTGGGTTCCTATCGGGAATCGGAGGCGCTTTAATTATTGTTACCACATCTGGAGAATTTAACGGATCGGTTGCAGGGCTTGGATTCTTAGCATTAGCAGCTTTAATTTTTGGTAAATGGAATCCATGGACCGTATTATTCGCTTCGTTCTTCTTTGGATTTATGAAAACATTAGGGCAATTAGCTTTAATTAATGATACGTTAAAATCATTTGAAATTCCGATGGAGTTTTATAACGCGTTACCATATGTGATGACATTAGTCGCTTTAGTTGTATTTAGTCGTAATATTGTCGGACCAAAGGCAGCTGGGGAACCTTACGATAAAGGAAAACGTTAAAATAAACAAAAAGACAGGAGCTCCTGTCTTTTTATCTGTCTTAAGGGCAAGATAAGACATAGATTTGCTTATCTTGCTATTTTTGCTTATAATATAAGAATATATCTTATCAAAGAGGGGCGATAATAAAAGTATCTTCCTGAGGTTTAAGATTATGTAGTAAAGATTTATGTTTTGATTATGTTGTAATGGAGGTCTCAGACATGAGTGCAAATAAAGGTAAAAAAGTCATCGTTGGGATGTCTGGTGGTGTGGATTCATCAGTCGCAGCGTATTTATTAAAAGAGCAAGGTTACGAAGTAGAAGGTGTATTTATGCGTAACTGGGATAGTGCAGCTAATGCTGACGTTTTAGGAAACCCAACGCTAAATGATGAGGTGTGCCCACAAGAAGTTGACTATAATGATGCAAAAACAGTGGCCGATCAATTAGGAATTAAGCTACACCGCGTCGATTTCGTTCAAGAATATTGGGATCGTGTTTTCATGTACTTTTTAGATGAATATCGTGCTGGACGTACACCAAATCCAGATATTATGTGTAATAAAGAAGTGAAATTTAAGGCATTTTTAGATTATGCAATGAATCTTGGATGTGATTACATTGCGATGGGACATTATGCACGTGTTTCACATGAGGGTGAAGTTCAAATGTTACGTGGGCTTGATAATAATAAAGATCAAACGTATTTCTTGAGTCAATTAACACAAGCCCAGCTAAGTAAAACGTTATTCCCAGTTGGTGAATTGCAAAAATCTGAAGTTCGTGCGATTGCAGCGAAATTAGATCTAGCAACGGCAAAGAAAAAGGATTCAACGGGAGTTTGTTTTATTGGGGAACGTAACTTTACACAGTTTTTACAAAACTACTTACCCGCTCAACCTGGACAGATGCGTACTTTAGAGGGAGAAGTTGTGGGGGAGCATATCGGTTTAATGTATTATACGATTGGACAACGTAAAGGTCTTGGAATCGGCGGAAAAGGGGATGCTTGGTTCGTAATTGGGAAGAATTTAAAAGATAATGTTTTACTAGTCGGACAAGGATTTGATCATGAATACGTTTATGCGGATGAAGCATTAGTTTCAAATGTTAACTGGATTCCAAGTGAGCGATTTGTTGGAACTTATCGTTGTACGGCTAAATTTAGATATCGTCAACCTGATATTCCGGTTGAATTGACTTGGATTGATGATGAAACCTTAAACGTTAAAATGCTAGAACCTGTTCGTGCGGTGACGCCAGGGCAAGCGGCTGTCTTTTATTTAGATGAGGTTTGTTTAGGTGGAGGACGTATTGAAGTTGCATATAAAGATAAAGAGGCTCGCCAATACTAAGAGAGGAGTTTGTGAGGATGGGAGAAGCCGGATACATTAAAGGTGTTTTTTTAGATCATATATTTTTTAATGAAGATAATGGCTTCTCAATTGGAACGCTACTTGTCTTAGAACATGGTGAAGATTTAGATTTAATGCAAAAAGCTTTAAAACCCGTTGATGATAAGATAGTGAATCAACTAGGGTTAAGTGAGCATAAAAAATATGAGAAAATTACGATTTCGGGTTATTTTCCAAAACTCGTTTCACATAAAACATACCGCTTTAAGGGGAAGTTAATTGAACATCCTCGTTATGGTTGGCAATATCAAGCCACATCTTATGATTCGGTTAATGTGCAAGGGAAGTCTTCGCTTGTTCATTATTTGAGTAGTGATATTTTTGAAGGAATTGGACAAAAAACAGCTGAAAAGATTGTGGATGTATTAGGTGATAATGCTATCGATGTCATTTTACGTAATCGACAGGCGCTTGATGAGGTGCCCAAATTATCCAAAAAATTAGCAGATAAACTTTATTCGACACTGATTGATCAACAGGGGACAGAACAGATATTAGCTCCTCTTTACGGCTATGATTTAAGTCCTAAGTTAGTCATGAAAATTTTCAAAAAATATCAATATCAGGCCCTTGAAATTATCAATGAAAATCCGTATCGTTTAATTGATGATATTGAGGGGATTGGATTTTTGAAAGCAGATGAGCTTGCAAGACGTCTAGGGATCTCATTAGATGATCCACGTCGAATTCGTGCGGCTTTGCTTTATGTCATTGATCAAATTGCCATCCAAAAAGGTCATACGTATGTGTACCAAAAGCAGTTGCTTCAAAGTGCTTTACAGTATTTAAATCAAAAATCAACCCAGCTTCTGGATTTTGCGCAAATTGAATCTCAAATTAATGAACTGATTAAAAAGAAAAAAATTTATATTGAAGGAGACTTTTTATTTATTCCGTTGCTTGTCAATAGTGAAAAAGGGATTGTTGATTCTATAGAGCGACTTTTAACGTCTAAAGTTGAAAATCAAGAGAAAGCCCCACAATGTTTAAACGAATTAAAAAAAGAATTAGCTATTACCTATTCAAAAGAACAAGAAGAAGCGATTTTGATGGCGTTAAAGGAACCAGTTAGCATTATCACGGGTGGCCCGGGAACAGGAAAAACAACAGTTGTTCAAGGTATTTTAAAGGCGTATTCGATGTTACACGATGTGGATTTAGATCCGTCTAAATATGCAACAAGTGAGAAAAAGTATCCCATTGCTTTGGCAGCGCCTACTGGTCGAGCTGCTAAACGAATGAGTGAAACAACGGGCTTAAAGTCATCTACCATTCATCGTTTACTTGGGTATGGAGTAGATGGCGTTTTTCAACATGATGAATATGCTCAACTGGAATATAAATTAATTATTATCGATGAAAGCTCCATGCTTGATACCTTATTAGCCTTTCAATTATTTCAAAGCATTCCAACGGGTGCGCAAGTGATTATTGTCGGTGATGATAATCAATTGCCTTCTGTGGGACCAGGGCAGGTGTTAAAAGATTTAATTGAAAGTGGTGTGATTCCTCTGACACGGCTTGAAACGGTTCATCGACAGGCGCAGGATTCGTCCATTATTTCATTCGCACATGCAGTGAAAAATAATCATCTCCCAACGGATCTTAAAGATAAAAAGCCGGATCGTCTATATGTTGAATGTGGGCATCAGGTGATTGCAAGTTATCTAAAACAAATTGTTCTAAATGCCATTCAAAAAGGATATACAGCAAGTGATATTCAAATTTTAGTTCCCATGTACCGTGGGGATTGTGGGATTGACAATCTGAATGTGATGTTACAGGATATTTTCAATCCACCAGCAGATGATAAGCGAGAAATGACATTTGGATCCAAGGTTTTTCGAATTGGCGATAAGGTACTCCAATTAGCCAATCATCCGGAAACAGGAATTATGAATGGGGATGTTGGAGAAGTCATTGGAATTTCTTATAAAAATGAAAATGATGATAAAGAAGAGAAGTTAATTGCTTGTTTTGAAACTAAGGAAGTGACGTACAAAAAGGGCGATCTTCAAAATTTAACGCATGCCTATTGCGTGTCGGTTCATAAGTCACAAGGGTCTGAGTATCCGATTGTTATTTTACCAATTACGCATGCCTATCACGTCATGTTACAAAAAAAGTTGATTTATACCGCCATTACACGGGCTAAAAAATCTTTAATTATCATTGGAGAGTATTTAGCACTTGAGAAGGGGGTTAAAAATGAGGGAGAAGAACGTCAAACGACGTTGAAACTTCGCTTTCAACTAAATCAAACAAAACCGATAAAGGAAAATCCTTTTGCTGATTATTTTAAAGAACATGATATTCCATTTGATTACCTAGATGAAGAAGGATTAGAAGGGATCACACCGTATGATTTAATGGATTAATTGATTAAATTTTGTGCAGATAGATAACATAAAAAATCATAAATCACTCACACTAAAGATTGTAATCTTTGAACTGAGGTGAAATGATGAAGAAAATTCTTGTACTTGTTATGTTTTTAATGGCTTTAGTGGCAACACTTATGTATTATGAAGATCCTCGTTACTATCAAAAACAATTTAAAAAACAATCTAGAAAATATCGTAAGCAAATGGATTGTTGGCAACACTACCTACACGATAGAATGCCATTTTAAAAAAGAACTCTCTCAATCGAGAGAGTTCTTTTTTGTGTATAAGCTTTCTTTTCAATTTAATAATTTATCAAATTGGATAAAAAAAGCTTGAAACATCTTGATAAAATCGATAAAATAGAGTCGAATAACAAAATGTTGATAGAAGAAAGTAGAAAATTGAACGTTTCACAGAGAGGGATTTCTTGGCTGAGATAAATCCTAACAATCAATGCTCGAAAGCTACTTCTGGAGTACAGTTAAAGTCTGTCGGTTTTCGCCGTTATCTGTTTCAAAGAGTTGTTTTTTTAGTTTACTTAAAAAACAAAATTAAGGTGGTACCGCGTTCAATACGTCCTTATATCAAATAAGGGCTTTTTTTATACTCATTTTTAAAAGAGGTGAACAAAATGAAATACATGACAGGATCAGAGATTCGTTCAATGTACTTAAATTTCTTTAAATCAAAAGGACACATGATCGAACCAGGAGCACCATTAGTTCCAATTAATGACCCTTCATTATTATGGATTAATAGTGGGGTTGCAGCTTTAAAAAAATACTTTGATGGACGTGAAATTCCAAATAACCCACGTATTACAAATGCTCAAAAATCAATTCGTACAAACGATATTGAAAATGTTGGGAAAACGGCTCGTCATCATACGTTCTTCGAGATGTTAGGAAACTTCTCGATTGGAGACTATTTCCGTGAAGAGGCAGTGACATGGGGATGGGAATTATTAACATCAAAAGAATGGTTTGGATTCGATAAAGAATTATTATATGTAACTGTTTATCCAACCGATCAAGAAACATATGATTTATGGATCAAATTAGGTGTTTCGCCTGATCACATTGTGAAATTAGAATATAACTTCTGGGAAATCGGAGAAGGACCATGTGGACCAAACACTGAAATTTTCTATGATCGTGGAACAAAATATGATCCAGAAAATATTGGAATCCGTTTATTAGAAGAAGATATTGAAAATGATCGTTATATTGAAATTTGGAACATTGTATTTTCTCAATATAATTCAAAAGAAGGATTAGATCGTAGTGAATATCCTATGTTACCAAATAAAAATATAGATACTGGAATGGGTCTTGAGCGTATGGCTTGTGTGATTCAAGGCGTTGAAACAAACTTTGACACAGACTTATTCATGCCAATCATTCGTGCGACGGAAGAAATGTCTGGTGTAAAATATACACAAGAAACAGCAACGGCATTTAAAGTGATCGCTGACCATGTTCGTACGGTAACTTTTGCAGTAGCAGATGGAGCACTTCTTTCTAATGAAGGACGCGGATACGTCTTACGCCGTTTATTACGTCGTGCTGTTCGTTATGGAAAAAAATTAGGAATTGATCGTGCTTTCATGTATGAATTAGTTCCTGTTGTAGCAGATATTATGAAAGATTATTACCCATATGTTTGCGATAAAATTGAGTTAGTTCAAAAAGTGATTAAATCTGAAGAAGATCGCTTCCGTCAAACATTAGCAGATGGAGAAAAAATCTTGACGGATTTAATTGCTAAATGTGAAGATAAAACAATTAGTGGCAAAGACGCATTCATGTTATATGATACGTACGGATTCCCATATGAATTAACTTTAGAATATGCAGAAGAAGCTGGATTTACAGTTGATAAAGAAGGGTTCGATGCCCAAATGGAAGTACAACGTGAACGTGCTCGTAATGCTCGTGAAGATGTTGAAAGTATGCATTCACAAAATGCTGCTTTAATGAGCTTTAAAACCCCTTCTAAATTTGTAGGATATCATCAATTATCAACAACATCAAACGTTATTTTATTACTACAAAATGGGGAAGTGGTTGATTCATTAACTGGAGCTGGACAAGTCATTTTAGATACTACTCCATTTTATGCTGAAAGTGGAGGACAAGTAGCAGATACAGGGATGATGACAACCTCTGCTGCAAATGTGATGGTAACAGATGTTATCAAAGCTCCAAATGGACAGCATTTACACAGTGTACAAGTAGACGGAACATTATCATTAAATGATGAGGTTGTTTGCCAAGTTCAAGTTGAGAATCGTTTAGATTTAACAAAAAATCATACAGCGACTCACTTATTACACCAAGCATTAAAAGATGTTATTGGTGCGCATGCAAACCAAGCTGGATCATTAGTATCTGCTGATCGTTTACGTTTTGACTTCACCAATATGCAAGGGTTGACGTCAGAAGAATTACAACGTATTGAAGCGATTGTTAACGAGAAGATTTGGGCTTCTATTCCAGTTGAAGTGTTTGAAAAAAGTATTGAAGAAGCAAAGCAAATGGGAGCAATGGCGTTATTTAGTGAAAAATATGGTGAAACGGTACGCGTTGTCAAAGCAGGAGACTATAGCATTGAGCTTTGTGGTGGATGTCATGTTTCAAACACCTCTGAAATTGGTTTATTTAAAATCATTTCAGAATCAGGAATTGGAGCTGGAACTCGACGTATTGAAGCGGTGACGGGTAAGGGAGCTTATCAATACATGAATTCATTTATTGAACGATTTGCAGCGGTATCTGAGACATTAAAAACAAAACCAGCATTACTTGAAGAACGTGTTGAAGGGATTTTAGATGAGTTAAAAGAAGCGCATCGTGAAAATGATTCATTAAAATCTAAATTATCTCATTTAAAAATGAAGGAAATTGTTAATAATACACGTGAGGTAGCAGGAATTACAGTGTTAACTGCGAACTTAGTTGATGTGGATATGAACCATTTACGTCAAATGGTTGACGAATTTAAACAACAGCTATCATCGGCAGTTATTGTGTTAGCAAGTGCAGTAGATGGTAAGGTTGCAATCTCTTGTGGTGTAACGCCAGATTATGTGAAACAAGGGGTACATGCAGGGAAAATTGTTAAAGAAGTCGCAACGATTTGTGGTGGAGGCGGAGGCGGACGCCCAGATATGGCTCAAGCCGGCGCTAAAGATGCAACAAAAATTGAAGAGGCATTAAAGAATGTCGATGAATGGTTAAAAAATAATTTATAATTCTTTTCATCCCATTAACATTATTGTAAAATAAAGTTAAGAACTATTTATGGGTGGTGAGTTGCATGATCTCGAATCAAACAATGATGCTAGACGATTTACTACAAAATAAATTGAACCAAAATCAAGCGGTTGAAATTATTTTGACAGATGTATTCGATGCATTAAAAGAAAAAGGTTATAATCCGATTAACCAAGTGGTTGGATACTTAATTTCAGGAGATCCAGCTTATATTTCGAGCTATCAAGGGGCACGAAACAAAATTCAGCAAATTGAACGTGATGAAATCATTGAAGTTTTACTTGAAAAGTTTGTAGAGACGAAAAAGTGAAAATTTTAGGATTAGATTTAGGAACTCGCACGTGTGGAATCGCCATTAGTGATGCCCTTGGAATGATGGCCCATGGTGTTGAGACTTTCCGATTTGAGGAAAATCATTATAAAAAAGCAATTCAACACGTTCAAGAATTAGTAAAAACTCATAAAATTTCGAAAATCGTTTTAGGGTTACCTAAAAATATGAATGGTTCGATTGGAGAACGAGGACAAGTGACACAAGAGTTTGCTAAGAAACTTGAAGAAGCAACGAATGTCACGGTTATTCTATGGGACGAACGATTGACTACTATGCAAGTTGAACGTGTCCTCATTCAAGCTGATGTTAGTCGCAATAAGCGAAAAAAAGTGGTTGATAAAATGGCAGCAACCATTATTTTACAGAGTTATTTAGATTCAAATCAAGCACGTTCATTCGTGTAAATCTTATAAGAGGTGACCAAAATGTTAGATGAAAATCAATTAACAGTAATCGATGAAAATGGAAATGAATTATTATGTGAAATTTTATTTACATTTGATTCAGATGATTATAACAAATCATATGTTGTCTACTACCCAGCAGGAGCAGAAAATGAAGATGAAGAAGGAAATGTAGATTTACATGTTTCAGCTTACATCCCTGGTGAAAACAACGAGGGTGGAGAATTATTACCAGTTGAAACAGATGCTGAGTGGGATATGATTGAAGAAGTGATTAATACATTCTTAGCTGAAGAAGATGAGGATGCAGAATAATTAAAATCTAATAGATGCGAAAACGGACGTTAAGTCCGTTTTTGTGTGTATATAATGTAGAGGTGAAGATAAGATGAGGAAGGTTATCCTAGGGATCGTTATAACACTTATTGTCGCATTAGCTGGGATTTTGGGGTATTTAGGAATCCTTTATGTCAAAACCCAAGAGCCGGTGAATCCGAGTGATGAAACAGTGATGAATTATACCCTTCAACCTGGAACATCAACAAAGGGTGTGAATCGCGAGTTAGCAGAACTTGGATTGATTGAGCATCCCGAGATGGCAAATTTGATTGTTAAATTAAATGATTGGTCGCATATTCAAGCAGGAGAGTATGAGTTATCCCCTTCCATGACACTAGAGCAAATGTATCAAAAATTTGAAAGTGGAGATGTTGTCGAAGCGAATACCACAAAAGTGGTGATTCCAGAAGGTTATGATTTAGAATATATAGCAGCTAGCTTATCTTTAATTGTTGATTTAAGTGCTGAAGATATTTTAAATGAGTGGAAAAATATTGATTATTTGAAACAATTAGTGAATGAATATTGGTTTTTGACCGATGATATTTTAAAAGAAGGGATTCGATATCCGTTAGAAGGCTATTTTTATCCAGCTACTTATTCATTTTTAGATCAAGTGTATACGCTTGATGAAGTCACACACTTAATCCTAGATGTGACAGCAAAGAAATTAGAACCGGTGAAGTCTTGGTTTGATGAAGCATCGCTTAATATTCATCAAGTCTTTTCGCTAGCGTCAGTCATTGAAGGAGAAACTCAAAATGTAGAAGAAATGCCAATAGTAGCTGGTGTTTTCTTTAATCGTATTAACTCAGGTATGTATTTACAAAGTGATATGACGGTACTTTATGCCTTAGATGAACATAATGAGCGTGTAACGGAAGCGATGACAAAAGTACAATCCCCTTATAATACATATGTGACACCAGGCATTCCAATTGGACCTGTTAGTAGCCCGTCAATTGAGGCTATTAAAGCCGTGTTACATCCTGATGAAAATAACTATTATTATTTTATAGCTGACATGTATGGATGTGTAGATGGTAAAACTCATTTCTTTGAAACATATGAAGAACATATGAAATTTTATCGAAACTATTTACTTCCTTCATATGAAGCGGGCACAAATGTATGTCAGTAATCTCAACTAGGTGGTAGAGCAATGAATGAACAATTAATAGAACTAATGAGTCGATTTAAAACAATTCAACATGATGACTTATCATTAGAAATGAAACAATATGCACAGGAGCATGATGTTCCGATCATTCAAGATCAGGGTCTTGAATTAATGTTACAATTACTACGAGTTAAGCAGCCTAAAACTATTTTAGAAATAGGTTCTGCTATCGGTTATTCCTCTTTAATGATGGCGCGCCATTTACCACAGAGTCATGTTGTGACGATTGAACGTGATGAATCCCGTTATAAAGAGGCTGTTAATTATCACGCACGTAGTACCATCTCAGATCGAGTGACATTAATTAAAGCAGATGCATTAGAAATTTTGAATGAAGACATTCCTAATGCTCCATTTGATGTTATTTTTATTGATGCAGCTAAAGCTCAATATCAGAAGTTCTTTGAAAAATATGAACCTTTATTAAAAGAAGATGGAATGATTATTAGCGATAATTTATTATTCCATGGTCATATTTTTGATAATAATCAAAAACAAAGCCGTAATTTAAAACAGTTAGTTCGAAAAATTAACCGTTATAATGATTGGTTAGCCAATCATCCAGATTATGACACCCTGTTATTACCAATTGGTGATGGCGTAGCAATTAGTTTGAAAAGAAAGCTAAAGTAGTTTATAATCGTATATTGTCATAAATGATAAAGTGAGTTGATAAAATGAAAAAACCAGAATTGATTGTAACACCTCATGATATCCATGAGATTAAAGATTTAATTGAGGCAGGTGCAGACGCGTTTATCATTGGTGAAGAAAAATTTGGATTACGTTTAGCTGGTGAATTCAAATTAAATGATTTACGTGAAGCCGTTGAGTTAATTAAGCAATATAATAAAAAAGTATATGTTGCTATCAATGCTTTAATGCCAAATAGCTTGTTAGATGATTTGAAAACATATATTCAAGAAATAAAATCATTACCGATTGATGCGCTTCGCTTTTCAGATCCAGGGGCTTACATGATTGCTAAAGAAGTAGCGCCTCAGATGAGCCTTCATTGGAGTAGTGAAACATTAGGAACCAATTACTTCACAGTAAATTATTGGTATGATCGTGGGGTAGAACGTACGGTTTTAGCACCTGAAATGATGAAAGAATCTGTTATTGAGACAAAAACATTCGCTAAAGGTGAGATTGAGATTTTAGTTCATGGTGCGATTTGTATGTTCCATTCTCGACGCAATTTAGTGGGGAATTATTTAAAATTCCAAGGACAAGTTGTAGAAAAAGTTCAGACGCGTGAAGAAGGGCTACAATTATTTGATCCAGAGCGAAAGCTATATTATCCTATTTTTGAAGATCAACAAGGAACTCATATTTTCAATGGAAGCGATGTTTGCATGATTGATGATTTAGCTGAATTTATTGAGGTTGGTGTGGATAGTTTCCGTATCGATGGCGTATTGAAATCAAGTGAGTATTTATTAAATGTCACAAAAGCTTACCGTTTAGCCATTGACATGTGTATTGAAAATCGTGAGAAATACAATCAAATAGGGCGTGCCTTATACAAAAAATTAGAAGAAATTCAACCGAATAATCGACAGTTAGATCGAGGTTTCTTCTATAAACCTTCAATTTATAAACATAAATAATATTAAAAAGGGGTGGACACTATGGCGAGAACTCCAGTATCAGCAATTGTTGATGGAAAACGTGTCATCGTTAAAAAACCAGAATTATTAGCTCCAGCCGGATCACTTGAAAAATTAAAAATTGCTGTGATGTATGGTGCAGATGCAGTTTTTATTGGTGGACGCGAATTTGGACTACGTTCAAATGCTCAAAACTTCTCTCTTGAAGAAATCAAAGAGGGAGTTGAATTTGCCAATCAATATGGTTCAAAAATCTATATTACCACGAATATTATTGCTCATAACGAGAATATGGTGGGACTTGAAGACTATTTAACTGCTTTAGGTGAAATCGGTGTAGCGGGAATCATTGTGGCGGATCCATTAATTATTGAGACATGTAAACGTGTCGCACCAAATGTTGAGGTTCATTTAAGTACACAACAATCCACGATGAATTACATGGCCATTAAGTTTTGGGAACAAGAGGGCTTACATCGTGTTGTATTAGCCCGTGAAACAACAAAAGAAGAAATTAAAGAAATCATGGATAAAACAGATGTTGAGATTGAAGCTTTTGTTCATGGTGCGATGTGTATCGCTTATTCTGGACGTTGTACCTTATCAAATCATATGACAGCACGCGATTCAAATCGTGGAGGATGTTGTCAATCTTGCCGTTGGGAATATGATTTAGTCAAAGAACAAGAAAACGAAACCACACGCTTATTCAAAGAAGATGACATTAAATTTGCGATGAGTCCAAAGGATTTAAATTTATTGAAATCAATTCCTGAAATGATTGAATTAGGAATTGATAGTTTGAAAATTGAAGGACGCATGAAATCCATTCATTACATTGCAACCGTTGTGAGCACCTATCGCAAATTAATTGACTTATATTGTGAAGATCCAGATAACTTTGTCTTCAATGAAGCCTTATTAGTCGAATTATCAAAATGTGCTAACCGTGAAACAGCGCCAGCATTCTTTGAAGGGATTCCATCTCATGAAGAACAAATGTTTAATAATCGTGATGAGCATCCAACTCAAGAGTTTATCGGACTTGTTTTAGATTATAATGAAGAAACCAATGAAGTGACATTACAACAACGAAATCATTTCCGTGTGGGAGAGCGCGTCGAATTCTTTGGTCCTAAAATTGACACTCAAATCATGACGATTACAGAATTATTTGATGAAAAAGGCGAGGCTTTAGACGTTGCTAGACATCCAAAGCAAATTTTAAAATTTAAAGTACCATTTAAACTATATCCAAATGATATGATGCGCAAGCATGTGGTGAATGAGAAATAAAAATATTGCTAATAATAAAGACAAGAAGAGGAAGAGACTATCATGAATAAACCATTAATTATCGGTGTAGCTGGTGGAACGGCATCAGGAAAAACAAGTGTTTCAACGATTTTATATGATGCATTTGCAGACCGTACCATTACTTTACTAAGACAAGACGATTACTATAATGATCAAAGTCATATGACATTAGAAGAGCGTGTGAAAACAAACTATGATCATCCATTATCAATGGACAATGAGTTATTAGTTAAACACTTAAAAAAATTAATGTTAGGTTATTCAATTGAAAAGCCAATTTATGATTACACTCAACATACACGTAGTGAGTTAACTGAAAAAATTGAACCAACTAAAATTATTATTGTGGAAGGTTTATTTGTTTTAGAAGATGTTCAAATTCGTGATTTATTAGACATTAAAGTGTTTGTTGAAGCAGATGATGATATTCGCTTTATTCGTCGTTTATTACGTGATACAACAGAACGTGGACGTACCATTGAATCCGTGATTTCACAATATACAGAGTCAGTAAAGCCAATGCATCAACAATTCATTGAGCCGACTAAAAAATATGCGGATATCATTGTTCCAGATGGGAAAACAAATACCGTTGCCATTGATTTACTAATCACTAAAATAAATAGTATATTAAATGCCTAAGTTCATGTATAATAATAGTTGATATTATCAATCAACAAGGTTCTTATTGATACGGAGGAATTTTTCATGAAAGAAAAACAACAACATTTAACCCTTGAGGGGATTAAAAAGTTTCAAGATGAATTAGATCACTTACAACAAGTGCGCATGGAAGAAATTAAAGTTAAGTTACAAGAAGCACGCGCACAAGGTGACCTTTCGGAAAATGCTGAGTACGATGCAGCTCGTGAAGAACAAGCCATGGTTTATGAGCGTATTCAAGAATTACAATACATTTTAAAAAATGCGGTTGTCATTGAATCAGATGAAAATAGTGAAGTCATTACGATTGGTTCAACAGTTTCATATCAAGAAGAAGAAACTGATGAGCAAATGACATATAAAATCGTTGGTAGTGCAGAGGCAAACCCATTTGAAGCTAAAATTTCTAATGAATCACCAATTGCACAGGCATTAATGGGGAAACGTGTTGGAGACGTTGCAATGGTTTCAACTCCAAAAGGAATCGTCACAGTCGTTATTCTTGACGTTCAGTAATTTGAAGCTGCTTTTAAGCAGCTCTTTTTTATATTTTTTGAAAAAAGGTGGATTAATATGACAATTGCAATTATCGGCGCAATGGAAGAAGAAGTAACGATTTTACGTGAGGCAATGGAGGTAGAAGAAGTTAAAACCATTGCACATGTTGAGTTTACAAAAGGTTTATTAAATGGAACATCAGTTGTGTTATTAAGAAGTGGAATTGGGAAAGTTAATGTTGCGATTGCCACTACTTTATTATTTGAACATTTTGATATTGAGGCTGTTATTAATACAGGATCAGCTGGAGGATTACATCCTGAGGCTAATATTGGAGATGTCGTGATTTCTGATGGAGCTATTTATCATGATGTTGATGTGACAGGATTTAATTATGCGTATGGACAAGTTCCGGGGATGCCAGCCATTTTTACGCCAGATGCGACATTGGTCGAAAAAGCGAAAACAGTGTTAGAAAAGTCGAATAAAACTTACTGGATGGGGCAAATTGGAACAGGAGATTCATTCATTAATCGACCAGATCAAATGGAATTAATTAAGAAAAATTGTCCAAATGTTGTAGCAATTGAAATGGAGGCAACTGCGGTTGCTCAAGTTTGTCATCAATACCAAAAACCATTTATTATTTTACGTGCTCTTTCAGATATTGCAGGAAAAGAATCACATATTTCATTTAATGAATTTATTGAAGTTGCAGCAAAAGAGTCATCAGAAATGGTTACTGAATTAGTTTCTTTAATCTAATTAGGTATGGAAACAATCGAGCGTCGCACTTTGACTGTTCGATTGTTTTATTTTATAAAAATTCGATTAGAAAACTTATTTGGGTTCATAATACAAATGTTTAGGAAACGGAGTGATGAATGATGTTAGTTGTTTTTGGAGGTTCATTTAATCCCCCTACGATTGCTCATTATAATATTGCTAAACATATTTTGAAAAATCTTGATTGTCGACACTTTTTCTTTTTACCCGTAGGGGATCAATATCCTAAAAAAGAATTGATTGAGGCGAAGTTTCGTGTCGACATGTTAAAGCTTCTTTGTGCGAAGTTAGAACGAACTTCTGTTAGCACACTAGAAGTAGAGGCGGATCATGTCTTAACAAGTTTTGAAACGTTAAGCCTTTTTCGACAACAATATCCGAATGATGACATTGGATTTGTCATTGGAGCAGATAACCTAAAGGATTTGCCCAATTGGGTGCAAGCAGACGAATTAATTCGTTATTTTAAAATCATTGTCTTTCGTCGGGACGATATTGACGTGGATGATTTGATTCAAACCTTATTTAAGGAGCAAATCGAACGTTTTATTGTTTTAGATTCATTTGGTGAGATGGATGTTTCTTCCACAAAATATCGTCAAGATGTCAAGAACGATAAACTAGTTTTACAAGAGGTTGATGCATATGTACATGCGCATCATTTATATGGACGAGGTGAATCAAAATGATTAAAAATGGATTTATAAAAGTTGGAACTTCTTCTCCACGTGTATCAGTTGGAAATCCAATAGCCAATGTTGAAGTGATGCTAAAAGCTTTAGAAGTCGCAAAACAAAAACAATTAGGAATTTTAGTTTTCCCGGAATTATCTGTTTCTGGTTATACGTGTGGAGACTTATTATTACAGACTTACTTATTACAAGATGTTAATCGTGCGATTGAACTCTTGCTTGAAAAAAATCCATTTGATGGGATTGTCGTGGTAGGAGCTCCAATTTCAATTCATCGTAATTTATATAACTGTGCTGTCGTGATTCAGAAGAATGAAATTTTAGGAATTATTCCAAAGTATTATTTACCAAATGATAGTGAATTTTATGAAGGTCGTTGGTTTACACGTGGCCATGAAATCGTTCGTCATTTTGATGAAATTAACTACCTAAATCGTACGGTACCATTTGGGGATTTAATTTTTGAAAATGAATTGCACAATGTTTCGTTTGCCGTTGAGATTTGTTTGGATTTATGGGTTGCTTCTTCTCCAAGTTCTCGATTAGCTTTAAATGGAGCAGATATCATTTTAAATCTTTCAACAAGTAATGAATTATTCCAAAAAAGTCGTTATCGTCGAGACTTAGTGAGAGTCCAAAGTTCTAAACTTGTGTCTGGTTATGTGTATTGTTCATCAGGTGTTTATGAATCAACAACCGATGGCGTGTTTTCAGGACATAGCATCATTTCTCAAATTGGAGAAATTTTGACAGAATCTGAATTATTCTCACGTGATGAACTTAATATGACGATTGCAGACATTGATGTTTCAAGAATTCAATTTAACCGTCGTCGTTCAACCCCATTTAGACAAAGTGGAGAAGATAATATGGCCTATGTTCAACGTGTTCCTTTTACATTAGTGGTAAATGATGAATATACGTTTGAAAAGCCATTAGATGAGACCCCATTTGTTCCTAAAGTGGAAGAAAAAGAATCGTTTGAAGAAATTATGAATATTCAAGTGGCAGGACTCGCTAAACGTATGATTCATACAAAAGCCCAAACGTTATTGATTGGGGTTTCAGGTGGTCTTGATTCAACCTTAGCGCTACTATTAGCGGCTAAAACGTTTGATTTAATTAACTTACCTCGAAAAAATATTATTGCATACACAATTCGTGGTTTTGGAACCTCAAATCGTACGAATACAAATGCAAATAATTTGATGAAAACGCTCGGAGTGACGCATCATGATATTGATTTAAGAGAATCTGTCTTATCTCATTTTAAAACGATTGGGCATGATCCAAATCAAGT
>NZ_CALIOS010000017.1:0-3494 GCF_938044715.1 uncultured Turicibacter sp. | reverse complement strand
CATTGTAACAGGATAGAGACTTGATGTCTCTTTTTTTGATGCCATAAAAAAGGCGCTGCTTAGTTAGCAACACCAAATATTATAGAACCTTTATTTTTTAAAAGGAAAACACCTTTTTTTTGCGTATAGAAAAATGAGGTGAAAACGATGAAAAAGCAACTTGTTTATTTATTCGTGAGTGGAATTGTTATGTCACTCATCTTTATGAGTGCCAAACCTAAGAATACGTCGGTTCCTATTGTAATCGAATCACAATCAAGCATAGAGGAGATTACAAAATCTGAATTAGAAGAAGTTTCAAGCCTTTATTATATAATTGATGTAAAGGGAGAAGTTTATTGTCCTGGTGTTTATGAGGTAGAGGCTAACTCAAGAATTCATGAGGTCATTTTGCTTGCGGGAGGACTGACTGAAAAAGCGGATCAGAATGCTATCAATTTAGCGGGAAAAATAAAGGATGAAATGGTGATTTATGTTCCTCATGTAGAGGAGGTCGTAAATTTCCAGTGGTCTTTTGAATCATCGTCAGAATCTAAAAAAATATCCATTAATCAAGCCAATGAGGATGAACTCAAAAATTTACCAGGTATCGGAAAGACCAAAGCAGCTGCTATTATTCAATATCGAATGGATTATGGTCCGTTTCAAAGCATTGAGGAATTAAAAAATGTTACAGGAATTGGAGAAAAGACTTTTGAAAGCCTGGAAGACTTTATCGAACTTTAAGTTAAGACAGCATATGATTTACTTGGTTTTTGCTATTTTAATCGGAGTCTTGATGAATGGTGGGGCCTGGTATCTGATTTTTATTTTTCTTGTCTATCTTCGCCGATTTCCTAAGACATACTGGATTTATTTCCTTATTTTTTTGATTAGTTTTAGCTATTACCATACATTAGAACATCAAACAAAACTTCATACCAATGCCTCGTTAGAGCCATCAGAAGCGTTGGTCGTAAAAATCAAAAAGCAGAGTCGTGAGAAACAAACGGCTATTCTAGAAATAGGGAGTGAAAGAATTTATTGGACAACTTCTTCTGTTGAGCCGAAGTTAATGCCAGGAGATATTGTATTAGTAAACGGTGAGTTAAATGTTCCAATGGCAGCAACGGTTCCCAATGGATTTGATTTTAAGCAATATTTGTCTCATCAAAAGGTTTATTTGACCTTATATACGAATGAATTTGAATTAATCGGGCATCAGTTTACAATTAGGCAGTGGCAATATGAATTAGCTCAGCAAATAGAAATGAACTTTCCACCACTGACAGGTGCCTACATGAAAGCTTGGTTGCTTGGAATGACAGATGATTTAGAAGAAGAGATTCAAACCCTGTATTCTGAGCTTGGGATTATTCATTTGTTTGCGATTAGTGGATTACACGTCGGCTTATTAAGTTTTCTTTTACGGTTTGTTTTAAAGCGATTAGGGGTGATTGAGGAGTTAAGTCAACTCATTGTGATTGTCGCTTTAGTTTTATTTATGGTCATCAGTGGAGGAAGTCCTTCAATTGTTCGGGCGAGTGGGATGAGTATCTTATTGATGATTAATAAGCGTCTAAGATTGAATCTCTCGTCATTAGATGTTTTTTCAATTCTCTTTCTTGTCAATGTATGCTTAAATCCACGACAAATTTATCAACTTGGATTTATTTATTCGTATTGGATGACGTTTATTTTAATTTGTTTTCAACCTACTTTTCAAAAATTAGGTACTAAAAGTTTATTCTTCTTTTTGCCGTTTATTGCTCAATGTGCTTCAGCTCCAATTCAATTATACTTTTATGATGAAATAAATGTGTTGAGTTATCTTGTTAATTTATGGGTGATTCCACTTGTGAGCCTATGTCTTTTACCGCTTTTAATCCTCACGATTCTCATACCGTTTATTGCACCCTTAACGAACCATCTTCTCATGTTATTTGAAAGTGTCATTGTAGGGAGTGCCAGTTTATTCACGTGGAACTGGATTGTAGGCGAGTTTTCTTTAAATTTATTACTAGGATTGTTGCTGCTTTTTTTGGGGAATGGATATGTGTTTGAGAAAAAGCGTTGTTTTTCAAACTATGCCATTAGCATAATCCTGGTTATTTTTCTATTGGAATCCCATCGATTTTTTGTCAGTGAAAGTCAGTTCACGATGCTTGATGTGGGTCAAGGCGACAGTGTTATCATTCAATCGTCCTACAGGCGATGTAGTGTGGTGGTTGACACGGGTGGTACCTATCAGTTTACGGGGAAGCCTAAACCCATTTTTTCAACCACGCTAGAGCCCTTTTTAAAGGGAGAGGGGATTCGAACGATTGATTATTTGATTTTGACACATGGTGATTTCGATCATGTGGGAGAGGCCGTTTCGCTACTTCAAACTTTTGAGGTGAAAGAAGTGTTAACAAATGGGCAACCTTTAAATGAATTGATGAAAGAAATTGAAGAGGTAGCAAAGGAAGTAGGAACGATTTTTCGGCAGGTCAAACAAGAAGAAGTGTTAACGTGTGGGAATCAAATTCTCACGTTCTTACAATCAAATCAGATCAAATCAGATGAGAATGCTGCGTCATTGGTGTTTACATTAGAGATGGATGGATTTAGCGCACTATTGACTGGAGATATGGGGGTGAGTGAGGAGGCTGAGATTTTGAGTCGGTATCAGTTAAACCAATTAACAGTATACAAAGCAGCCCATCATGGTTCGAAAACTTCAAATTCAAATTCATTTTTGAGAAGATTAAGTCCCATGATTACCCTTGTATCATCAGGACGAAAAAATCGTTATGGTCATCCAAGTGTAGAGTTAATCGAAAATTTGAAACAACTCGAAATTCCACTCTTGAATACACAATACGATGGAAGTATTCAATTTAAAATTAGAAGGGATAGGCTATCGATTCAATCTTTTCCACCTTATGTTTATAATGTTCAATAATTAAAAAATTAGACAATTCTCTAAATAAAGTCACAACGAAAAAGTATAGTACCAAATTGAATCTCACAATAAAAAAAACAAAAAAGTCACACCAAAAGAAAATACGGACGATAAGTGTTTGGTTGTGACAGAGCCCTTAGTGTGATAAAATAGGGACTGAGGTGTTTTTATGGCCATTTATACGATCCTTGGTGAACAATCTGTTCTTTGTGAAAAGAAAATTAATGAAATTTTAGAGCAACATCAAATTGAATCGTTTGATGTCATCTCTTATGATATGAAAGAAGCAACGATTCAGGAAGCGTTGTTTGATTTGCAAACAGTTGCTTTTTTAAGTAATCGAAAAGCCATTTTAGTGAAGAATCCTTTATTTTTAACTGGAAAAGATTCAAAAGGTGAATTAAATCATGATTTAGAAAAGTTTATGGCGTTTTTAGAGCATCCGATTAGTGATAATATTTTAATTATTTATGCCCCTTATGATAAATTAGATGAACGTAAAAAAGTGGTGAAGTTATTAAAGAAGCAGTCGGAGTTTTTTACCTTTGAAACTTACTCAGAAACCACG
>NZ_CALIOS010000016.1:0-55696 GCF_938044715.1 uncultured Turicibacter sp. | reverse complement strand
ACGTGAATTCAAAATTATGGGTTGATGAGGAGTGGGTAGATTATTTAATCCCACAAAACTATTGGTCGTTTCACGATCCCTTATCTCCTTTTGGTGAAGTGGCGAATTGGTGGAATGAGGTGGTTAAATCCTCAAGAACACAACTATACATGGGAATTGGTCTTTATTTATACCTAGAAGATAACCAAAATCCTTCTTGGCAAGAGGCTCGAGAAGTAAGCAATCAAATCAAATATACAAGAGTATTATCAAATGTAGAAGGATTTGCTCTTTTTACCTATCGTAATTTGGTTATGAGACCTCAGTCTAATGTAGCCGGTCAACAAGTTTTAAATGTAGCACTTGAGTACCTGAGTTTGGATGTATTGAAATATAAAAGTTTAATCCCACCTAGAACCTGGTTACAAACTAAAGCAATTCATCCTGTTAGTGGATTGCAAGTTCGACGTTGTGAAGACGATAACTGTTTAGTATTTTATGATCAGCTAGATAATGACAGTCAGTATTATGTTATTTATCGTTGTGAAGGGGCAGTGGAAAATTTTGATTTTAATGAGGCTGCCAATATCTTAGACGTTATCGGACGGAATTATGGAGAGGCGATGCAACACTATACGGATATTGAGATTGATGAAAATCAAACTTATACTTATGCCGTCACGGCTCTTTCTCAAGCCCAAGTCCAATCGCTAGCAGTAGCTTATGTATTCATGCCCTAAATAAAAAAATCATTTACTCCTTAGTAAATGATTTTTTTGTTTTTTATTAGAATAAAGTATTATTCAGACGCGCAATAACGTAAGCAACCATTGAGATTAATGGAGCCACAACAAACGATAAAGCTAAAATTAATAATAAGATTTTTGTCCCCATTTTGTTTAAATTATGCTTTGCTTTTTTCGCCATATAAAATTCACCTCTAAGACAAAGTTTGCTATAATGTTTAATGTAACTTAATCTATTATAATATAAATAAGTAGAAAAAGAAAGAGGATTTACCGTGGGAGAACCGATATTTAGAATTATATTCCATATTGACTTAAACGCTTTCTTTGCCTCGTGTGAAGCCATCCTACATCCAGAGTTGAATCAACAACCACTAGTGATTACAGGTGAGAAACAGTCAAAGCGAGGGATTGTCGTGACAGCAAATTATGAAGCGAGAAAATATGGGATTCATAGCGCGATGCCCTTGATGCAGGCCAAGAAAAAATGTCCTCATTTAGTGGTGGCACCTGTTCGCTTTGATCTATATCGTAAAATTTCGAAGCAATTTATTCAAATTTTACAGGAATACTCTCCGTTAGTTGAAAAAGCCTCGATTGATGAGGCTTATGTTGATGTGACGCATCACTATCAAAATATGCATCCGTTAGTGCTGGCTCAGCACATTCAAGCACGAATAGCAAAAGATTTACAAATTGGATGTAGTATCGGAGTGGCGCCCAATAAATTTTTAGCCAAAATGGCATCAGATATGAAAAAGCCAAATGGGATTACCGTCCTACGAAAACGCGATTTACAGACGATGCTTTGGCCCATGTCCATTGAAGAAATGTTTGGGATTGGCAAAGCATCGGCACCCAAATTAAGACAATTTGGTATTCATAAAATTGGTGATTTAACGACCATTGAAGATGTCGAAAAATTTCAACAACTTTTTGGAAAGCATGCTCTTAAGTGGATTGAAGATGCGAAAGGTGAAGATAAAACACCCATTAATCCAAATAAATATGAGGAATTATCAAGCATTGGTCATTCAACAACTTTTCCAAAAGATTATAGTTTTGAAATCGAATTAAAACAGCAAGCGAAGTTAATGTGCCAAAAAACGGCGAATCGATTAAAACAACATGGTGTTTATGCCAAGACGGTTAGTTTGCAGATAAAAGAAGCGAATTTCAGACAGAGTAGTCGAAGTAAAACGCTCACGATTCCAGTGCAAACCGTCGATGAGCTTTACGCTGTGATTGAGGAGCTATTTGATGAGCATTGGGAGGGTGAGCCTCTGCGGTTGATTGGCGTCAGTACCTCTAATTTAGTGAAGACGAAGAAAGTGACAGAACAGCTTAATTTATTTAATTATCAAAATTTTGCTGAAGAAGAAAAACTAAACCAACTATTGCAAAAAATTAAAACAAAACACGGAGAATCCAGTATTTTTAAAGGGATTAAGAAAGGTGAGAATAAAAAATGATGAACTTAGAAGAAAAACAAGTTAGCACTAAAACTTATTATACAAACCCATTTCTAAAAGTGACTGAAGATGAGGTGATTTTACCAGATCAAAAAGAGGCTAAACGCGTCGTAGTCCATCATCCGGGTGGTGTGAATCTAATTGCGTTAGATGAGGAGAACCGTTTGTTATTAGTCGAACAATATCGCTATCCGGTTGGAAAAACAACACTTGAAACACCAGCGGGAAAAATTGAGCCAGGAGAAGAAACAATCATTACAGCAAGACGTGAACTTGAGGAAGAAACAGGCTATACCTGTGATTGTTTAGAACGTGTCGGACGTTTTGCAACATCACCCGGTTTTTGTAATGAATACATTGAAAATTTCTTTGCTAAAAATATTCAAAAATTAGATCATAAGGTCGCAGGGGATGACGATGAGTTTTTAAACTTATACCGTGTGACAAAAGAAGAAGCCATTCAGTATATTGAATCAGGATTTATTTGTGATTTTAAAACGATTTACGCGATTCAGTATTTAATGATGCATCATATTTGGTAAAAATATCGATTTTTAAAAAATTAGGATAAAAAGGAAAAAAGACGATGAGTTAATTTTATAAAAAAATTAAATAATTTTATGAATTATATCATAAACTTCCCACCCTATTACATAAGTTTGAGTATAAAGGGGGGAAGTGCTCATGGTCGCACACAAAAAACGTCGCAAAAAAACATTTAACTATGTCTTATATGTCATGTATGTCCTACTATTACTCGTCTTAATTGGAGATATCATTGGCTCTTCGCTTTACGTTAAGCTTGAACAAGCTTCACAAACATCTTTAATGTCTTATGTTGGAGACAATATTAGTTCATTCGATCCAAATCAATGGTCATTTAATCAATTGTTTTATAAACAATTTATGTATCAAGGAAGTATGTGGGTACTTGGGTTATCTATTATTGGAATTGTGGTCAATTTGTTTTTAGTCTTTTTAAAAGGCGTGATTGCTGGATTTAATGTGTTTTTTATCTTTCAAACCTTATCTCCACTTTCAGCACTAATCACAAGCTTTTTATGGCTATTGCAATATTTATTGATTTTAGGTGTCACCATTTTAAGTGGGTATTTTAGTATTCGTTTTGTCATCTTACTGTTAAAAATTATTTTTGTGAAAAAAAATAATGCGTTACTTCAAAAGCATTTTCTATATTATTTCTATCAATTAGTCATTGTCATGGTTTTAACCTTGGTAACCTCAGGTTTAACTTATTTCATTCAACCGGTTGTGTACCATCAGTTTGAAAAAGCAGGACAAACAGATGCTTTAGAGGCTAAAGAATCGGCAGATGACTTTTTATCGACTCATGAGGGAGCAACATCTGACGTTTGGTTGCAAATTGATGTAAATTTCGATTCAGAAGTGATATAATAAAGATAGAAATTTAAAAACGTAATACAAGATGGTGAAAAGATGAAGCAACTTTCGCAATATGAAACTTTGATTGTTAAATCAGGATCGAAATTAACAAAGCAACGTAAACAAATACTAAAGACGATTGTGACCCATTCTGATGAGCACTTCTCCGCTGAGTCACTTTATGATTTAGTTAAACACTTAGATGATACGATTGGGATTGCGACTGTGTATCGCACATTAGAATTATTCGAAAAATTAAAAATTGTTCGTAATGTTAAAATTAAAAATGATGGGATTAATTATTATGATTTAATGGAGCTAGGGGAAGAAACTCATTTACATCATCATTTAATTTGTACAAAATGTCAAAAAATTATTGAGATGGCAGATGAACTTGAAAGTTATGAGTCATTTATTAAAGAAAAATATGGATTTGATGTGATTGACCATGACTTAACTTTCTATGGGATTTGTAAAGAGTGCCAATCATCAATTCAATAAAAGACTTCTACCCTCGTGTAGAAGTCTTTTTTAAATAAAGGATAGGGAAATTATGAATAAAAATTATCAGTATTATTTAAATGACTTTTTAGCACATCTATTAATCGATCGTGGGTTGAGTTTAAATACCAAGATTAGTTATGAACGCGACTTAACAGAATACCTTCTTTATTTACAAAATCAATCGGTTCATCAGTTGGACGAGATTAGGCGAGAACATGTGCAACAATATTTGATAACGTTATATGAACGGAACCTAAATACAAAATCAGTTGCAAGACATCTTTCTGCCATTCGTTCATTTCATCAATATTTAATGATTGAGAAAATTTCAAATACGAACCCATGTGAACTCATTGAATCACCCAAATTAAAACGTCACTTACCTGAAATCTTAAGCATTGACGAAGTAGAGCACCTGTTGAGTAGCTTTAATACGAAGACAGTGAATGATATTCGGAATAAGGCAATGGTTGAACTGATGTATGCTTCAGGACTTCGCGTCAGTGAATTACTTCAATTAAAGCTTGATGATGTTCACTTATCGATGATGTTTGTACGATGTGTTGGAAAGGGAGATAAAGAACGTATAGTTCCGATTGGTGAAGTAGCGACTGAATTACTTCAGCTTTATTTAGATACCGCGCGTCCAAAGCTTTTAAAAAAATCGAATGATTGGTTATTTTTGAATCGGTTTGGAGAAGTAATGACGCGACAAGGGTTTTGGAAAATCTTAAAAAAACAAGCGAAAGAAGCGGGAATTGAGAAGGAAATATCACCTCATAAATTACGTCATTCCTTTGCAACTCATTTAATTGAAAATGGAGTTGATTTGAGACTTGTCCAAGAAATGCTGGGTCATTCTGATATTTCAACGACTCAAATTTATACACACATAAGTAAAGAACATCTAAAAGATGTCTATGATTTATACCATCCGAGAAGTCAAAAAGACGATGTTGAAATTTAATCCTTTTTCTCGCCAATTTAAGGAATTTGAACTATAATAAATATAGATGCAAAAAATTAGAATAATAATAAATGACTAGTTTTAGGCAGAAGAAAGGACGTTGTATATGAAATATAATCGTGTATTTTTAGTTATAATGGATTCTGTTGGAGCAGGGGAATTACCTGATGCCAAAGACTATAATGATACAGGAGCTAATACGCTTAAACATATTGCACAAACAGCAAAAGGATTAAACTTACCTCATTTACAATCATTAGGACTTGGAAGTATTACGGAGATTGAGGGCGTGGCTCCGACAACTCCTGCCAAAGGATACTATACAAAATGTGAAGAATTATCAGTTGGAAAAGATACGATGACAGGTCATTGGGAAATAATGGGTCTTAAAGTGACAGAACCATTTCAAACGTTTACAGATACTGGATTTCCAAAAGAGTTAATTGATGAATTAGAAGAGAAAACAGGACGTAAAGTGGTTGGGAATAAATCGGCTTCTGGAACTGAAATTTTAGATGAATTAGGAGAACATCATCTAAAAACAGGCGATCTTATCGTTTATACATCAGCGGATTCTGTTTTACAAATTGCGGCTCATGAAGACGTGATTTCACCAGAAGAGTTATGGAAAATTTGTAAACAAGCACGTGAAATGACGATGAAAGAAGAATGGAAAGTTGGACGTATTATTGCTCGTCCATTTGTTGGAACTAAAAAAGGTGAGTTTAAACGTACACCAAATCGTCATGATTATGCGTTAAAGCCGTTTGGACGTACTGTTTTAAATGAATTAAAAGATGCTAATAAAGAAGTCATTGCAATCGGAAAAATTAATGATATTTACGTCGGAGAAGGAATCACTGAATCCATTTTAACGAAGTCAAATGAAGATGGAATGAATCAATTATTAAACGTGATGAAACGTGATTTTAATGGATTAGCATTCTTGAATTTAGTTGATTTTGATGCCATGTATGGACATCGTCGTGATCCACTTGGATATGCGAAATGTTTAGAAGAATTCGATGTTCAACTAGGTGATGTATTATCACAAATGAAGGAAGATGATTTATTAATCATTTCAGCCGATCATGGGAATGACCCAATTGCAAGCGGAAGTGATCATACACGTGAATATATTCCGGTATTAATGTATTCTCCATCCATGCAAGCGGGTGGGGAGTTACCGATTGGAAAAACGTTTGCAAATATTGGAGCAACAGTTGCTGAAAACTTTGAAGTGGAGTTACCAGCAATCGGAGAAAGTTATTTAGCATCGTTAAACTAAGGAAATTAAAGCTCAAGGACAAGTCCTTGAGTTTTTTATAGGAAGTCGGGGTGAAACCAATTTGGAATCCAAAGATAGACGAGATGAAATTTTAGAGCATTTAAAGCAAGCAGGTCATCCAGTTAAAGGAAGTGAATTGGCTAAAATGTTTGCTGTTAGTCGTCAAGTTATCGTTCAAGATATTGCTTTGATTCGTGCGAAGGGGATTTCAGTCGTGGCAACACCTTCTGGGTATATGATCCAAACTCCTATTACAACAGGTGTATTGAAGACTATCTGTTGTAAACATGGTCAACGTATCGAAGAATTAGAAACTGAGTTAGAATTAATTATTTCGTTTGGTGGAAAAGTATTAGATGTCGTCGTAGAACATCCCATTTATGGAGAAATTCGTGCTGTGTTAAACATAAATTGTTTAATGGACATTAAACAATTTATTAATCAGGTCAAATCTCAAGCCTCTAAGCCACTTTCTTTACTAACTGAGGGGATTCATTATCATACGATTGAAGTAACAGATGAATCCATGTATGAATCCATTATAAATGCCTTAAATCAACATCATTATTTATATTAAGAATCATAGGAGTTCCTATGATTTTTTTTATTCTTTGAAATATTTTAGAGCAATTCGGATACCTTATTAAAGGAGAAGTGAGGGATTAAAAATGCCTGAGCAAAAACGACTTGAATAAAAGACTCAATGAAAAAGTGGTGATTTAATCTTTAAATCATGAAATCTTGTCATCATACGAGCAATTGAAAAAGAAAACGTTTAAAAATGAAAACAAAAATTGTCGAACTATTGAACATTATGTAAAATTTGAGTAAAATAAAAAAATAAACAAGTAAAAAGGTGGCGAGCAATGATGGTTAAACATATTGTGATGTGGAAAATTCAAGGTATTAATGGCCTTTCTAAAGAAGAAGTGGCGGCTAACATTAAATCAGAATTAGAAGCCTTAAATGGACAAATTGAAGGATTACTAAGTTTAGAAGTTGGAATTGACTTTTTACACTCGGATTCATCGTATGATGTGGTCTTATACTCTGAATTAGAGAGTAAAGAGGCATTAGATTTTTATCAATCACATCCTCTTCATGTACAGGTTGCTACAAACACTGTAAAACCAGCTGCTACTTCACGAATTGTTGTGGATTACGAAATTTAATTTTTGAAGGCAGTGAGGATTATTTAACAAGTGAAAGAAATGACGTATCTCTTGTTATTTATCAACTTTTATAATATAATGTCGGAATAAGTAGAGAACTTGATCTGCCATATTAACTAAAGGGAGAGGCTATCTAACATGAAACACAATCACGAGGCGTACAATTTAGTCTTTGGTATTTCAATATATGATATTTTTGGTTTTACATCATCAACATATCGTTCACATGATTCAAACCCAGGACGTGTGAAAGTTTCTTTTGGTGGTGTTTGTCGTAACATTGCTGAGAATATGGCACGTGTAGGTGGAAATACAAAGTTCATTTCTATTTTAGGAAATGATGAAAAAGGGAAGAGTATTCTTGAACATGCAAAATCAATGAATTTTGATATGTCTGATTCATTAGTGGTAGAAGGAGCATCAACTCCAACTTATGTTGCTATTTTAGATGAAAATGGTGAGATGGTGTCAGCTATTGTGGATATCAATATTGATCACCATATGGATGCAGCATTTATTGACTCAAAGGCATCAGTTATTGAAGGCGCAGAATATATGTTTTTTGGAGCAGATAATCCTGAATGTATTGAGTATATTGTTAAAAAATATGCTGGAAAAACAAAGTTCGTTTTAGATCCTGTTTCAGCGGCCAAAGCAAAAAATATTAAACATTTACTACCTTATTTTCATACGGTAAAACCAAATCGTCACGAAGCAGAAGTGTTATGTGACTGTGAAATTAAAACGATAGAAGATGTTCGTCGTGCTGGCGCATATTTTATGGAAGTCGGAGTTGAAAATGTCTTTATCAGTTTAGATGCAGATGGTGTTTACTATTGTAATCAATCTGAAGAGGGGATTATCAAACCGATGGATGTAAAAGTGGTGAACGTAACAGGTGCTGGGGATGCTTTTATCGCGGGTATTGGTTATGCTTATTTAAATCATATGCCGATTGCAGAAGCTGTCCAATTTGCACAAACAATGTCGATTGTGACGATTTCTCATGAGGAAACAATTCATCCTCATTTATGCCATAATTATGTAAAACAACAGATGAATGAATTAACGTGGGACATGATTAAATTTTAACGAAAAGTGCTATCTCTAAGGATTGAGGTAGCACTTTTTTTATATAGAAGTAAGTAAGTCGTATCAAAATTGAAAATTGAAAAAAAATAGGGAGAAAAAAAGACATATTAAAGATCTAACGTTGAACTTGTACTGATACTTGTAGAATGTTGAGGAGATGATTTTTGATAGAAGATTTGAAGTGAGGGATAAAGTAGCTAAAAAGACATAATATGTCGAAAATTGAGATACCGGTTACATAAAGGTTCACCCTTGTTTTCAAAAATGAAAACGATATAATTATTTATGTCAAGATATCGAAAGTTATAATTTGACACGTATTTTTTAATAAAGCCATGAATGACACCGAGAAGGATAACATAGAGGAGGCGTTATTGTCGTGAATAAAGTATGGTGGAAAGAGGCAGTAGCCTATCAAATCTATCCAAGAAGTTTTATGGATTCAAATGGAGATGGGATTGGAGATTTAAAAGGAATCATTCAAAAGCTAGATTACTTAAAAGATTTAGGAATTGATGTATTATGGATTTCTCCGTTTTATAAATCACCGAATGATGATTGTGGTTATGATATTAGTGACTACTGTAATATCATGGATGAATTTGGAACAATGGCCGACTTCGACTTATTATTAAGTGAAGTACATAAACGTGGGATGAAATTGATTGCTGATTTAGTGATTAATCATACGAGTGATGAGCATCCATGGTTTATAGAATCACGTTCTTCATTAGATAATCCAAAACGTGATTGGTATATTTGGCGTGATGGAAAAGACGGTGCTGAGCCAAATAACTGGGAAAGTATTTTTAGTGGGTCAGCATGGGAATACGATGATGAAACAAAACAGTATTATATGCACTTATTTTCAAAGAAACAGCCTGACTTAAACTGGGAAAATGAAGAAGTCCGCCAAGCTTTATATGATATGGTTAATTGGTGGTTAGATAAAGGGATTGATGGATTTAGAGTAGATGCCATTAGTCACATTAAAAAAGAAGAAGGATTAAGTGATCTTCCTAATCCAACAGGGTTAAAATATGTTTCTTCTTTTGAAAAGCATATGAATGTTGAAGGGATTCACCCATTACTTGAAGATTTAAAGAAAAATACATTTGATAAGTATGACATCATGACAGTCGGAGAGGCGAATGGTGTTAAAATTGAAGATGCTGAGCTTTGGGTTGGAGAGCAAGAAGGTAAATTTAATATGGTTTTCCAATTTGAACATTTAGGTTTATGGAAAGATAATGGAGAATCTGGAAAAGATATTATTGGCTTAAAACAAATTTTATCAAAGTGGCAAAAAGGTTTATATAATAAGGGGTGGAATGCTCTTTATATTGAAAATCACGATTTGGCACGTATTGTCTCAACGCTTGGTGATGATGAGTTGTATTGGAAAGAAAGTGCAACGTCACTAGCTGTTATGTATTTCTTAATGCAAGGGACACCGTTTATTTATCAAGGACAAGAAATTGGAATGACGAATGTTCATTTTAAAACGGTTGAGGAATACCAAGATGTTCAAAGTACAGGTCTCTATTATTCTAAATTAGAACAGGGAATGGCACATGAAGATATTATGGAAATTATTTGGGCAACGGCACGTGGAAATTCACGTACACCGATGCAATGGGATGAGACTGTAAATGGTGGATTCTCAAGTGGAACACCGTGGTTAGCTGTTAATCCAAATTACAAAGAGATTAACGTGGCTCAACAATTAGCAGATGAAGAGTCAATCTTAAATTTCTATAAAAAAATGATTCAACTTAAAAAATCACATGATGTGTTTACTTATGGGGAATATGATTTGACTCTAGACAATCACCCGGCAATTTATGCTTATACAAGAACGCTAGATCATGAGCAAGTTTTAATTTTATCAAATTTAACAGATCAAGAAGTGGCGTTTGAATTAGAAGAGATGAACTTAGTATTCGATCAGTTAATGTTATCAAATTACAAAGTTGAAGAACATGAACCGATGATGAAGGGGACATTAAAACCATATGAGGCACGTGTTTACCGTATTAAGGATAAACAGTAGAGGATAATTAGGAGGAAAAAATATGAAAAAACCAGGATTTATGTCATTTGATTTCTGGCAAAAATTTGGGAAAGCATTGATGGTTGTTGTGGCAGTTATGCCTGCAGCAGGAATCATGATTTCAATTGCAAAATTAATTGCAATGTCAGGTGGAGATATTAACTTTATCGCGACGATTGCACGAGTAATGGAAGATATCGGATGGGCGATTATCGGAAATCTTCACATCTTATTTGCCGTTGCAATCGGAGGATCTTGGGCAAAAGAACGTGCAGGAGGAGCTTTCTCGGCATTAATTGCGTTTATTTTAATTAATCGTATTACAGGAGCTATTTTTGGAATATCATCTGATATGTTAGCAGATCCAACAATGACGGTTCAATCATTATTTGGAGCTGAGATGGTTGTTTCAGATTATTTTACTTCTGTGCTTGGAGCACCAGCTCTAAACATGGGAGTGTTCGTAGGAATTATTTCAGGATTCTTAGGTGCTTCTTTATTTAATAAATATTATAACTTTAATAAATTACCACAGGCCTTAGCATTTTTTAATGGTAAGCGATTTGTTCCATTCGTTGTTATTTTAGGTTCAACGATTACAGCACTTATCTTATCGATTGTTTGGCCATTTGCTCAAGGAGCTTTAAATTCATTTGGACAATGGATTGCGACGTCTCAAGATACAGCCCCAATTATTGCCCCATTTATTTATGGAGCAGGAGAGCGCTTATTATTGCCATTTGGTTTACATCATATGTTAACGATTCCAATGAACTACACAGAATTAGGTGGAGTTTATGAAGTTTTAACAGGTCCAAATGCTGGATCAATTGTTGCGGGACAAGAATCATTATGGTTAGCATGGGTAACAGATTTAAATAATTTAAATGCAGCCGGAGATAGCGTTGCTTATAATCAATTATTAGAGTCGGTGACGCCAGCTCGCTTCAAAGCAGGACAAGTGATCTTATCAACAGCTTCATTAATGGGAGCTGCCCTAGCGATGTATCGTAATGTTGACACTGATAAAAAAGCAGCTTATCGCTCAATGTTCTTATCGGCAGCTTTAGCAACCTTCTTAACAGGAGTTTCAGAACCATTAGAATTTATGTTCATGTTTATCTCACCTGTGTTATACTTAATTTATGCGGTTTTAGCTGGATTAGCGTTTGCTTTATCTGATTTGATTAACTTACGTATTCATGCTTTCGGATTTATTGAGTTCTTAACGCGTATTCCAATGATGGTCAATGCAGGATTAACGATGGATATCATCAACTTTATCTTAGCTTGTTTAGCATTCTTTGGATTAAACTTTGGTATTTTCAATTTTGCCATTAAAAAATTCAACATTGCAACACCAGGACGTTTAGGAAACTATAATGATGATGATGAGACATCTCAGGCAAGTGTTACGACAGCGGCTGGTAGCTCACAAGCTAATGAAATTATTAACTTATTAGGTGGGGCTGAAAATATTGTAGATGTTGATGCTTGTATGACGCGTTTACGTGTAACTGTTAAAGATCCAGATCATGTTTCAGAACAAGCAGGATGGAAAGCCTCTGGAGCACTTGGGTTAATCATTAAAGATAATGGAATTCAGGCCATTTATGGACCGAAAGCTGACGTGTTAAAATCAGAAATTCAAGATATTTTAGGTCTATAGGAGAATAGCACGATGAAATTACTAACTTTAAACTGTCATGCTTGGCAAGAAGAAAATCAAGTTGAAAAAATTAAATATTTAGCACAAGTCATCAAAGAGAAACAATATGATGTGATTGCTTTACAAGAAGTGAGTCAATTAATCAATCCAAACGATGAAAATAAAGTGAAGGCAGATAACTATGCTGTGGTTTTATTGAGTGAATTAATGAAACTCGGAATAACGGATTATCAATTTATCTGGGACTTTTCACACATTGGATTCGATGTATATGAAGAAGGATTAGCTATTTTAACACGTTATCACATTGAAAGAGCTCATTCATTCGTTGTCACACAAGCAAATGATGTGACAAATTATCGAACTCGTCGTATTGTTGCCATTGATTTTATATCTAATAATCAACCTGTGAGTGTATATTCTTGTCATTTAGGATGGTTCCATGATACAGAGGAACCATTTACTGGACAAGTCGATGAGTTAGTTTCTAGATTAAACAAAGAACGTTTAAATATTGTAGTCGGTGACTTTAATAATGATGCCAATTTATCTGGTGAAGGATATGATTATTTATTGAGTAAAGGCTTACTTGATACCTATCATCTTGCCTTAAAAAAAGATGAAGGAACAACAGTTGCAGGGAAAATTGATGGTTGGGAAGAGAATAAAAAAGGGTTACGTATAGACTTAGTCTTAAGTGATAAGCCTGTGAATGTTTTATCTTCTCATGTTATTTTTAACGGAAGTCATAAAGATATCGTATCGGATCATTTTGGTGTTGAAGTTGAATTAAATATTTAAAAAGCGAAGCTTAGGCTTCGCTTTTTTTATTTTTTAGAGAAAATTGAAACATTTAAGATGGTTTTAAGGTTTTTATTTTATAATCAATCTTGTTAAAAACATCACAGATGAAGGAGGGGATAAAATGGCCATTACATCATTTAAACGATACGAAAAAAAGTTTATGTTAACTCAAGAGCAATTTAATCACTTGATGCCTAAATTAAAAGAATATATGAATGAAGATGAGCATAGTCAAGATGGTGGAACGTATCATATTTATAATATTTATTATGATAATGAAACACATGATGTGATCAGACATTCGATTTCAAAACCTTATTATAAAGAAAAATTAAGATTAAGAAGCTATCATGTGGTTCATCAACAAGAGGAAACTGTTTTTTTAGAATTAAAGAAAAAGATTGATGGTGTCGTAAATAAACGGCGAGTGGTTTTAAGTTTAGCTGAGAGTCAAGCTTTTTTAGAGCACGGAATCCGGCCTATGACGAAAAATTACATGGGAGAACAAGTATTAAACGAAATTGAATACTATCTCAAACAAAATCCTGTTCAACCAAAAGTTTATATTGCTTATGAACGATTTGCGTTATTTGGGAAGGATGATCGTTCCATCCGTATTACATTTGACTTTAATATTGTTTCAAGGCGTCATGATTTAAGTTTGCAAAAAGATAATTACGGAGAGAAAATACTAAAAGAGGGGATGTACTTGATGGAAGTTAAAATCTCAGATGCCATTCCGATTTGGTTGACACAAATTTTATCCGAATTATCAATTTATAACTCAAGTTTTTCAAAATATGGAAACGAATATCAAAAATATATAAAAGAAATAAATAATAGAAAAGGAAGTGTTCAAGTATGTTACAATCCATCTTATCGACAACAGGAGAATCCTTTACCCTTGTTAACGCCTTAATTATTATGTTAGCTTCAATTGTTTTAGGACTAGTTATCAGTTCAGTCTATTTATTTACACACCGAAAAGAAACCACACAACAAAGTTTTGTTATTACGCTTGTCATGTTACCAATTGTTATTTCTGTTATCATTTTACTGATTGGCAACAACGTTGCAAGAGCATTTAGTTTGGCTGGAGCCTTTTCTATTATTCGCTTTAGAAGTGCTCCAGGAGATGCGAAAGACATGTCTTATATCTTCTTTACCCTTGCAGTAGGATTAGCGTGTGGGATGGGGTATATTGGTTATGCGGCCCTCATTACAGTTGTGTTGTGTTTGTTAATGATGCTGTTATCTGTCTTCCAGTTTGGAAGATCTAAAACGACTCAATTGCAATTAAAAATAACGGTTCCTGAGCATTTAAACTATCAAGATTTATTTGATGAGGTATTAGAGAATTACACGACATCATATCGCTTAGAACGCGTCAGAACGCGTGAATTTGGAGCCTTATTTGAAGTGAGTTATCGAATTCAATTAAAGGATGTAAGTAAACAAAAAGAATTTTTAGATTTAATTCGTTGTCGTAATGGTAACTTGAATGTTTCTTTAATTCTTTGTGATTTTGGAACGGATAGCTATTAAAAAAAGGTGAGGGAGATAATCTCCTTCACCTTTTTTAGTTAGTTGATGGGTCGAATAGATAGACGTTTAAATTTTGACGTCGATTATCCAGTGGATTTTTATTTAAGTGAGCGACACGATATCCTTTTTGACAATCTGTTAAGAATGAGTCTAAATAGATTCGTCCTGCTGGCGTATGAGCAATGGCATAGGGTTGACCGTTTGAACGCTTTTGACAAATCCACGTATAATCAGATGTAATCACACGATCAAAGTCTTCGGCCGAAATTAAAGCTTTAGCTTCTACATTTCCATAACGATCTTTTAAAAACACCGCGATTACATCATTTTCTAATATTTCGTATTCATTAGGTTGAAATCGGTTGTAAATTTCTAAATTCGTTTTACGGTTATCTAAGACATCACCATTTAAATGACGAATAGGAGCATTTGGGCTTGTTCCTAAAATAACAGATTGTAACGAATATTTTTTATACTTTAATTTTCCTTTGACCATTTCTTCTGTTACAGCTTGAGCCAAATATTGATTGAAATCTTTATTCCACTCCGCAAACCAGTTTCCAAAGTGTTTAACTTTGTCTAAATCTTCTAAATCAAATAGGGCAGTTAATTCCTTTCCTTTTTTATTTAGAATAGTCATTTTGATAACTTCATTTTCAATATTGAATTGATTAGGAACTGTCTTGTAATCTTGAAACATAATTTTTCACCTTATTCTAGTTAGTCTTTTTGAATTATAACAAAAGATTGCAAAGAATACTACTAAATTTCAAAAGAAAAAAGGAGTGAGTAATCTCAGCTCCTTTTTTTATATCATTATTTTGCTAATGCTTCTTCGATTTCTGGAAGGTAAGAACCAACTTTGATTGATACTCCAGTTACAGCATCAGTGTGTCCATCTTCATCAGATAATGTTACTTTTGATAAATCGAAGTTATTAGCAACGATGAATTCTTGTAATAAATCCATTTGCTCATGGAATTGTAATTCTCCACCCATTACATAAGTTCCAGCTTCAGAAGCTTCACGTTTAGAAGATCCATCTGCTTGGATTACATCAACAGTTAAGTCAACAGGATTTCCGTTTTCGAAAGTTACTGCTACTACATCTGATCCTTCTTCACCTTTGAATTCAACAGTTTTTACACCTGTAAATTCATTGTTTTCAATGCTCGTCATTAATTCTTGAACTAATTCTAAGTAACGACCAGCTTTGAATGATACACCTGTAATAGAATCAGTGTGTCCATCTTCATCAGTTAAGTTGATTGCAGTTACATCAAAGTTATTTTCAGCTAAGAATGCTTCTACAGCATCGATTTGCTCATGCCATTGTAAAGCTCCTTCTTCTTGGCTCATTACATATTCACCAGAAGCAGCTAATTCGCTTTTTAATGTTCCATCTTCTAAAATAACATCGATGTTTACTGAAGTTGGTTGTCCATTTTCATAAGTCATTGATACTGTTACAACATCAGTTTTTTCTCCAGTTGTATCGTATAAAGCTTCTAACGTATACGTCTCAACTTTTTGAGCTTCTACTTCTGCCTCTTCAGTTGTTTCTTCAACTGCTGGAGTTTCAGTTGTTGTTTCTTCAACTGCTGGAGTTTCTGGAATTGTTTGTACTGGTGCTTCATTTGAACAAGCTCCTAAGAATAATACTGCTGATGCTAATGCGATTAAAAGTTTACCTTTTAACATGTCTTTTACCCCCTATAGGTTATGTTTCTGAAATACAAGGTATATTCTAGCAATATATAAAAAATTACACAAGTCTTTTTTTGTGTTTTTTTGAACAATATGAGTCGAAATTATTTTTTTTATGAATATTATATCCATTTTATAGTAAAAAAACTAAAAATTATTAAATAAATATGGGATTTATTGTATTATAATCGTTTTTCTTTGTTAATAATTTAGAAATATCATGTAAAACGTAAATCAGTCATAAAGTGAGTACGAAAAAATCTGACTCATCAGAGGTAGATTTTATGAATTAATAAAAAGTATCCTTATTATATGTGTTAACTAAAAATAAAGAGCTATAAGTAAAGGTAGGTGGGGGGGGATTTACTAAAAGAATTGAAATTCAAATGGATTGCATTTTTTGACAAATATAATAATATATCATGATATGATAGGTGTATAAAACGTTATCATAAGGGGGATTGTCATGAGAAATTATTATCTTGTCTTAGAGTTGTTACCGGTTTGTGGGTTTATCTACGCACATTATTGTGAGAAACATCATTCTAATTATCCAAATACATCGAAGGGGTATCCAAACAAGCGGATTAAAAAGAGCAGACAAGGGTGGGAAGTTGGAAATCAAATAATGGCACAAGCAATTAAATCAGTCACCACCATCATGATTTTATTAAATGTCATCTTCTTTTTTATGAATGTCTTAAATTATGGTTTTGCAACTCTATTAAATCTGTTAATGATTGGAATTGGAATTTATACAGGAGAAAAACAATTACGTGTTTGTATCAATGAAAAAGGAATCGTGATGGCGACACCAAAAGTGAAAGTTAAACGATATTTACTGCCTAAATTGACAAGAAAATGATGAAAACTGTAATCGTTTACGGATAAGCAATTGCTTATTAAAAAGTAATTATATGGTAAAATAGCAACGTAGAAACGATTCAATTAAGAGGGGAATGACGTTTGTGACAAAATTAGATCGTAAATGGTGGAAGGAAGCCGTTGGATATCAAATCTACCCAAAAAGTTTTTGTGATTCAAATGGGGACGGAATTGGAGATATTAATGGAATCACAAGTAAGTTAGATTATTTAAATGAACTTGGAGTTAATTTACTTTGGCTTTGTCCAATTTATAAATCACCAATGGATGATAATGGATATGATGTTTCAGATTACTATGATATTGCAAAAGAATTTGGAACAATGGAAGATTTTAAAACATTATTGTCTGAAGCTAAAAAACGTGAGATAAAAATCGTGATGGACTTAGTGCTTAACCATACAAGTGATGAGCACCCTTGGTTTATTGAAGCAAGACAATCAACAGATAATCCTTATCGCGATTATTATATTTGGCAAAAAGGAAAGATAAATGAAGCGGGAGAAGAGATTGAGCCGACAAATTGGGCTTCATTTTTCACTCCATCATGTTGGGAAAAAGATGAACAAACAGGCGAATATTTTATGCATATTTTCTCTAAGAAAATGCCGGATTTAAATTGGGCGAATGAAAATATGCGAAAAAAACTGTTTGAAATGGTGAAATGGTGGTTAGATCTTGGGATTGACGGATTCCGTGTCGATGCTGTTGCCCACATTGACCGCGATTTTACGTTTACTGATTCAACCCTTAAAGGAAATGGAAAGTATGTTGAAGATTGGTCTAAATTTTCAAATCTTCCAAAAGTTCATGATTATTTAAAAGAATTAAACCGTGAGGTCTTATCTAAATATGATATTTTTACGGTAGGAGAAGTTGGCGGAGGGGCCGATGTCCTAGAAGCGTTAAAATATGCAGGTGAAGATTCAAATGAATTAAACATGGTATTCACGTTTGATCATTGTTGGTTGAATAGTGGGTTTGATTCTTTAGATGAAAAGTGGAATGGGAATACGGACTTAGTTGAATTGAAAAAAGTCTTTAAAAAATGGCAAACCGGTCTTTATTCAAAAGCATGGAATCCATTATATTGGCTAAACCATGATCATCCACGTGTCATGTCACAATATGGAGATCCGACTCATTATCATAAAGAATCAGGTAAAATGTTAGCGACCTCTTTATTGATGATGTGGGGAACACCATTTTTATACAATGGTGAAGAAATTGGGATGACTAATGCCAACTATACTAACTTTGAAGACTATCGTGATGTCTCAACGATTGAAAAAATTAACCGTTTGTTGCAAGACGGTTATCCAGAAGATCTCATTCGTCGATATATTGGGGTTACTTCACGCGATAATGCTAGAACACCAATGCAATGGAATTCAAGCGAAAATGCTGGGTTTACAAGTGGAGAACCTTGGATTAAAGTCAACTCAAATTATGCTACAATAAATGTTGAGGCACAATTAAACGATGAGGATTCTATTTTTAATCACTATAAAAAATTGATTCATTTGCGCCGACATAGTGAGTATAAAGATGTCATTGTTTATGGAGATTATGAACTTTTAAGTGAAAATCATCCAAATGTTTATGCCTATACACGAACACTAGATCATCAAAAATTATTAATTGTCTCAAATTTTTTTGCAAAACCAGCAATCGCTTGTTTAAAGCAATTAAGGGCAAAACAAATCATCTTATCTAACTATGAAGATTCATCTCTTTCATTAGATTGCTTAATGTTAAGACCCTTTGAATCAATTGTGTTTGAATTAGAGTAATCAAAGTGCTACTTACTTTATCTTTTCTTAAGATCAAGTAAGTAGCTTTTTTCAATGCATAAGATATCCTAATCACGCATCAAACAAGATTAAAGCTCTCATTACTATTCAATCTTACTGAATCAAAAAGTTGAGAAGTGATCAGCCAATCATTGGCAGGGAATACGATAGAAAACGGGACTTAGAGGACTGTGTATTTATTTTTTTAAATATGTGATAATTGTATAAAAAACGAAAACACTTTCAATTAACTCGAAATTTAAGCGAATTTTTGTTAGAATAATAGAGAGGTTTGGTAAAAAGGGGAAATGGAAAATGGCTGAAAAAAAAGTAGACTTAAAAACAATGACGCGAAAAGAAAAAAAAGATTATATTTGGTATTACTATAAAAGCCACATGATGATGGGGTTATTTGCAGTGGTATTAGTCGGAAGTTTAATTTACGATGTCATGACAAAAGATAAAATTATTTTTTCACTGACTTTGTTTGGAGAAGCAGAGTCGGGCGTGCAAATCGAAGAAATTCAACAAGATTTAACACAATTAGTGGCGCCAGAAGCAACAAAGAAAGAAAAAGTATTGGTTCAATTTTATGGGTTGAATGAAGTGGAGACATCATTTGATGAGATGACCGATTTATATCAACAAAAGATGATCTCACAAATCGCAGCTCAAGAATTAGATTTAGTCATTATGGGGGAGAGTGATTTTGGCTTTTATGCAGAGGAGAAGATGTTTGAAGCTTTAAATGAAATATCAGGGATTGATTGGAATTTAGTTGAGGAAACACAACTAATCAAAGATGAACAAACTGATTTAGTTTATGGTATTAAAATGGCTGGAAGCCAACTTTTAAATCGTATTAATTATGACACGAATGGAAAAGTATTGGCTTTAATTAATAATTCACTCAATAAGGAAATGGCGGTGGATGTCATTAATCAATTATTGTCTGAATAAGAAAGAGAAGGAAGAGAATGGATTGGCTACAACTCCTTTTATTTGGATTCATCTTATTGTATTTATTAATGAAAGTAATTCAAACTAAGTCACTCAAAACAACAATGATTTTAATCACGGGTGTTTTGGTGATAGGTTGTAAGTTATTTTTACAGCAACTCGATTCGATGCTCTTGCGCCAACTGTTGGCAAGTTTAACATTCATTTTATGTTTAATTAGTGGGTGGCTGATTATAAAAAGACCTCAATGACTGGATGGGATTGAGGTTTTTTTATACGACAAGGACAAAACAACGTGCTCGTTTTTTTGAATTTCATAATTTATAGTAGGATTAAAAAATCCGAGGCCCAAAAGAAAGGTCGTATCGTCCATAATGAAGCAATGGTTAGAGTTTTTAAAGTTAAGAATTCATAATTACGGTTTTTGGATTTCTATCTTTTCATTAGTTGTTCTTGTTTTACAAACATTCGAGATTCCGATATTCCCTCATTATGATTTGATTGTCAACATTATTTTATTGCTCCTATTAGTCTTCGGGATTATCAATAATCCAACCACGACTAATAAATGGTTTGGAGATGATAAAAAAGAACATGAAATGCTAAATCAAATAGAGGATACTTTAAAAGAACTTAAAAATGAGGATCAAGAAAAGAATGATAGCTTTTAGTCTTTAAACTTTAGGCGAAAGCATATATGTTTCCATCATTTGTGAATAAGATACAGTAGAGCAGAGATTGTAGTAAAAGTTAAAGTAGGATAAGAACTTGTGATTTGATATCTCTAATTCGAGGTGAGGGAAAATGCTTAATCGAGGTAAAGATGGTTGGAATAAAGGCATGCTTCAAAAAGAAACAAAAACATCCTCTAGTGTCAGAAATACAAAAAAAACGCCTCTTCAACAGTTTGATGTTGCGGCTTTCTTTGAAGAAAATCTTTATGACATCATTGATTTAGAAGAAAATCGTTCCGGTGTTAAAGAATTCGAAGATGCTGTAAAGAAAGAAGAGTAAAATGAGTGAACTTCCACGGTTAGTCAATAGTAAAGATATTTCAAGAGGAAAAATCTTTTATGTTGCATTGCCTTATACACAAGGAAGACCATTTAGATTCATCGAAAAAGATGAACAACATTCAAAAATGTATCGAATTATCGAGAAAGAGGATGGCTTTCAAGGGAAATCTGAACCCCAAACAGGGAAACGACGATCAGAAAGCCTTGAAATTGTAACAGGAATCAAGTTAAGACCATGTATTGTGATTCAAAAAGATCAGTACAATCATAATGAAAAATACCCATTTGTTGTCATATTACCCATTGCGACACTCTCTGAAGATCATAAAAAAAAACCTATCTTTAAACGATTAATTGAACGTAATGATTTAGATCAATTTTATTATTTAGGAAATGATTGTTACATTACGGTTAATGATCCAAAAAGAGTTTATAAAAATACGCTCTTTTATGTAGAAGGTCATCTCAAAATTGATGAAAAAGAAATTGACATGGATGAGTTAATGATGCGCTTTGCAGAGTGTTTTGATGTGAAAAAGATTAGATAACATAGGGAAGAATGAGGAAAAGTAGAGGGTGAAAGCCTTCTACTTTTTGTATCTAGGGGTTCAAATCAAGTTTGCATAATTGAAAACTTTGACTTTTCCCTACTAGAGATGGTGACTTTTTTAAGAGTAGGGGAGTATTCGGACGATTTTACTCCCCCTTTGGTGAGATGCTTCCTTTAGAGGATTCATCCTAAAAAGTTTTATGAATTGAGACTGATTCAAGGACTGTAGATGTTCTGATGTTTTGCGTTCAAAGCAATTGTCAACTTCTAGGCAAACCTATGATGATTTCTATTTAGACGGATTAAAATAATCATAAAATTAATTTAATCACAGAGAAATCTCATGCACTTCTTCGATTTTCAGGTATAATAAAGTTATTTTAAGAAATAGGAGTTGAGTAACGTGTCAAAAGTGAAAACAAATGCAATCCGTTTACTTGATCAAAAAAAGATTTCGTATGAATTGTTAACTTATGAGGTCGATGATCAACTCGATGGAATCACGGTAGCGACTAAAATTAACTATCCAGTAGAAGTTGTTTATAAAACGTTGGTGACGAGAGGGAATAGTAAAAATATTTATGTTTTTGTGATTCCTGTAGCCACTGAACTGGATTTAAAAAAAGCGGCAAAAGTTGTGGCGGAAAAAAAACTTGAGATGATAGCAGTCAGTGAAATTAACGGATTAACGGGCTATATTCGAGGGGGATGTTCACCGGTAGGGATGAAAAAAGTTTACCCGACTGTGATTGATGTCACTGCACAACAGTTAGACTATTTTATTGTGAGTGGTGGGAAAATTGGATTACAAATGAAATTAAATCCAAAAGACTTAGAAAAAGTGATTACGCTTCGTTTTGAAAAGGTCACGATAGAGAAGGGAGACATCATGTGTTAATTTTATTAATTATTCTTAATCTCATCAGCTTTACATTAATGTATGTCGATAAACAAAAAGCAATCAAAGGAGAGTGGCGAATCAGCGAGAAAACTTTATTCTTGAGTGCCGCTTGCTTTGGGGCTTATGGAATGTGGTTAGGCATGAATCAATTTCACCATAAGACCAAACATGTAAATTTCAGAGTATTTATTCCACTATTAATGATCATTGAAAGTGTCATCTTGTTTGTAGTGTATACGAAAGGGTGGTTTTAAAAAAGTTTTTGATGAAAATTTACTTTCATTTTTTAAAAAGTAGAAGGACATAATTCATTTCATACATCATTAAATATAAGTACTGTATTTTTTTAGAAGGCGTGGTCTTTCAATGTGTCTCTAAAGAAACCTATGAGATGAAACGTGTGTCGAACTCTTGTTAGAGACCCGATAAGGCTGTCTGTGTAGTCAGCAGTTGGATGTGTTTCATCAAGCAAGTGTCAAGCATTTGATAGAGAATGATCCCATCAATGATTTTAGGAAGAAATAAGTAGCAGACTAGGGCTTTTTTACCTAGTCTTTTTTTAAGCTATAGTTTAATAATGGGTGGATTTAAGAAAAAAGAAATAAATCTGTTTATTTCTTTTTTTCTTAAATTTGATGATGAACTGACTTCATTAAAGATTACATCGATTTTGTTTTGAGTTGTAAAGTCGACTTTTTTCTTTGTTTCATCATGAAAAGAGGAGTTTAAACATATGATTTAATAAATGAGAGGATAAGGAGAGAGAGGTATGTTAAAAGAGTTAAATCAAATAAAAAATCAGCGTTATGGATATGTTCGTGTTAAATTGTTGATTGATTATTGGGAACATCTCTCGCAAATTAAATCGGTTGAAGTAGGAACCATAATTTATAAGGGGCAGCAGTTAGAGTATGGTATGCTTGCCAAAGGATGGAATCATCATGGAACTTATATTCAATTGCTGTATATTTTGAATTCCCCAAAAGATGAATACCACTTTTTAATTGGAAATGTGAAGGGTCCTGTAGAGGAGTATGAGGATTACCGATTAAAGATTGATGATGTAGTACCAATGAATGAATCTTTAATCGAGTATATTATTGATTTGAATCGATTATTATGAGGGATTTTTTTAAAATTAAACGTTAGTTTTCTACGTGTCATACCTTTAAAAATTTTTACAGAAGAACGTCATTAAAAACAGATTGATTTGAAGGCTGTTATGATGGGGTTCTTTTTTTACTGTATTTTAAATAAGTATAGATGATAAAAAATCATTGATACGATTAGTTAGTATGGATAAATTTTTAATTTTAAAGGTAGATCAGCATTCTTATAAAGCAGAGATCTTTTAATCTACTCAGTGAAAGTTTTAGATTAATCATCTGTTTTTCATTCTCATTTAATAAGAATCAGAACGCAGGAAATGAGTTCTGATAGCTTTTTTATGGTGGCAAAGTTTTATTTTCTCTAGATCAGAGCAGGGAGCCTCACAAGTTTTTATTCTCTTTTTAATGGGTTAACCCCTGAATGATAAGATACCGTCGGACTAAAAGTTTTATAACTGTGACTCATTCTAAACATGCAGGTTCCCTATTGTTTTGCTTGTAAAAACTATTCTCTCTCAACTGCTTGGTAAAAAGGTCTCTATTTAGAGAGAGTAGAAATGAGGTTTATTTTTGAAGGAGAATGGGATGAATTTATTTTTTTAGATGCATTGTTTTTTTGAAATAAGGAGATCACACTAACGCAAAATGAAGAGAAATTCATATTTTATATTATACGAGATTCCATAAGAGGAAGTGCTTAAACGTGAACGAAAATCACATCGATAAACGGTCAACGAATTTAAAATGTAAACCACCTTATATTGATCCCTCAAATCCTGATAGTATCCCAAAATATATTGATCGACTCCCTATTCCCAAAAAAGCAGCACGTGAAATTTGTACTGAAACATATGATGCATACCGTATCACTATGAAGGAAGCGTTTCATACCTTCCATTCCTATTTTCCTAAAACGAAAGTTTGGGGATATAATGGAAAATATCCGGGTCCAACCATCGAGGCATTTAAAGATAGAATGACTTATATACGCTGGGAAAATAAATTGCCTGAAAAACATATCCTTCCCTATGATTACATGCTTCATGGGACCATAGATACACCTGAAGTTAAAACAGTTGTTCATGTTCATGGTGCTCATGTAGAGCCTGAAAGTGATGGCCATCCGGAAGCCTGGTTTACTCAAGATTATGCGCTTAGAGGACCACACTTCACTAAGAGGGTATATCAATATACCAATCATCAACCTTCTACAATGTTGTGGTATCATGATCATGCCATGGGAAGTACGAGATTAAATGTATATGCTGGCTTGGCAGGATTATATCTGATTAGAGATGAATTAGAAGAAAGGTTAAATTTACCGAAAGGTGCGTTTGAAATTCCAATTATCATCCAAGATAAATCGTTTAATCCAGATGGATCATTGTTATATCCTGAACCATTGATTAATCCAGATCCACCTGCTCCCATTACTGGATTTTTAGGTAATACTATTGTAGTTAATGGAAAGATTTGGCCATGTTTAGAAGTAGAGCCTCGTAAATATCGTTTGAGATTTCTGAATGCATCTAATGAAAGAAATTATGATTTAAGCTTTTCTAATGATGCCTCTTTTTATCAAATAGGAACTGATGGAGGATTTATAAAAGAAACGAATGAAATCAAATCTTTTAAAATTTTCCCTGCTGAAAGAATCGATACCATTGTAGATTTTTCAGACTATAAAGGTAAAACGATTATTTTAAAAAATAACGGAGATGACGTAGATTCCAATACGGCCGTTATTATGCAATTTAAAGTTTCCTCTAAACGTTCAAAACCCGATACTAGTGAGATTCCAACGAGACTTAATCCTTATGACCATTTAACTGTAACAGATGCTGTTACTACTCGAACTTTAAGACTTGGAGCGAAGACTGATTCAAATGGAAATTTGATGCTTGATCCGGATGGGAGACTGATACTTGTTTTAAATAATCGAATGTGGCATGAACCAACGACTGAGATTGTTAAAAGTGACACAATAGAAGTTTGGAATATAATTAATCCAACACCAGTTACACATCCGATTCATATCCACTTAGTTCAATTTCAAATATTATCTAGAACGTCGATTGAAACAGGAGAAGAACTTCCAATTCACTCGTATGAACAAGGATTTAAAGATACGGTTGAAGTACCTTCTGGAACCATTACAAGTGTTACGATGCATTTTACTGGATTTACGGGTGAATACGTCTGGCATTGTCATTTGTTAGAACATGAAGATCACGATATGATGAGACCTTTACGTGTTATCGAAGGGAGCTTACCCAGTAGAGAAAATCCTATAGTATAACGTAGGGGTTCACATGATTTGTCCTATTGATTCATTTAACGATGATTTACTAAAAGATAAATTCAAAACTAATGGTTTAAAGAGAATAAGAAAACAAGCAAATGATCGACTGAAGTCCGAAATGATTTCAGTCATTTTTTTTCTCTACTACTATTGATGAGAAATTAGGGACTCATCACTTAGGTATATAAAGCCAATTTAAATTTTAAACCTTAAGAGATTATGATAGGACGATCTCAATGTCATTAGGATATTTTTTTATTGTGGAGTTATATAAGATTGAGTAAAATGAATGAAGGTAATTCAAAAGGTAGGGGAGTTTTTATGCATTATGTCTATATTGTAGAATGTTCTGATCAAACTTTATATACGGGGTATGCAAAAGATGTCTTTAAAAGATTACATGAACATAATCATACAAAAGCAGGCGCAAAATACACTCGAAGTCGACGTCCAGTAGAGCTAAGATATATCGAAAACTTTAATTCTCGATCTGAGGCGTGTAAAAGGGAAAGTGAAATTAAAAGGTTAAAACGTGAAGAAAAATTAGAATTAATCAAAGAGTATATGGAAAAGGAGTCAATAAATTCATATTGACAAGCGTCATCTTTTTATTTATACTATAACTAATAATCATTACTATTATAAATATTGGATAGATTTGTTTAATTCACAAATATAAGTTATAAGTATCTAAAATAGATGACAAAGTTAGGTGATAATTATGAAGTATTCAAAACAGCGAGAAATGATCTTTAATTGTATTAAAGAAAATCCTATGCATTTAACGGCAGATGCCATTTATGAAATGTTAAAAAAAGATAATCCAAATTTAAGTCTTGGAACGGTTTATCGTAATCTTTCTCAATTAGCTGAGCATAATATGATTCAAAAGGTAAGTATCGCAGGGTATCCGGATCGTTTTGATGGAACGCTACAAGATCACTTTCACTTTTTATGTTTAGAGTGTGGCGATATTCAAGATATTTTTATTGATGAATTATTTGATGTGGCAAAGGTAGTAGAAAACCAGGAAAATGTTCAAGTTCAATCATTTGATATGTCATTTAAAGGAATTTGTAGTAAATGTAAGGGACATAAAGTTAATTAAGGATAAAAAATTCGTCAGACTCGTGACGAATTTTTTTGTTTTTGGATAGAAAATGATAACCAGTCATATCAAAAATGGATAAATTCAACTAAGATATGGATTTTTTTTAGCTCTTTTTATAGATTTAAATCTAACGCTTGAGTGAAGATATTTTTCAAGGTATATTGTAATTGTGAAACGTAATTTCAAATTAAAACGCGTTTAAATGGAAATCAAATGTTGATCATAATGGACGAGTAAAAGATTAGCATTTGATTCTTTTATCGCTAACTTTGTAACCGTTAACATTAGGGGAGGGGATTGAATTGAGTAGTAAGATAACCAGTATCATGCAAACACATTCAAGTGGATTTACAAAATCTGAAATCAAAATATGTCACTACATCAATTCACATCGAGAATCTGTGATGTATCTATCGATTACGGAATTAGCGGAATTAATCGGGGTCGGAGAGGCAACCATTCTACGCTTCTGTCGTAAGATAGGTTACAAAGGGTATCAAGATTTTAAGTTAGCTATGGCAAAAGAACCTGCTTTAAATTCCATTGAAAATCACGAACTATCATATATTGATAAACTCTACGAAATGATGATTAAATCATTAGAGAATACTAAACATTTATTGGATGATCTGGAAATTAAACATGGATGTGCTCTCATCGAACAGACGAACAATGTTTATGTATATGGTGTTGGATCTTCAGGGCTTAGTGCTCGGGAAGCCAGTAGCAAATTTTTAAGGGTTGGGAAACATATCGAGGCTATTACAGACTCACATTTTCAGGCCATTAATAGTGCAACCTTAAGCCAAGAAGATGTTGTCATTGCTATTACGATAACAGGTAGTACAATCGATTTATTAGACTCTGTCAAAATTGCAAAGGAAAGAGGCTGTAAAATTATTGCAATTACAAGCTATATTAAATCTCCCATTACTAAATATGCAGATGTTGTCTTACTTACTTCAGGAAAAGAAAATCCGTTAGAAGGTGGATCGTTATCCGCGAAAATGTCACAGTTATTTATGATTGAACTATTGTGCATCGGATATATGATAAATAATGCAAAAGTCTCAGAAGAAATGAAAAACTTAACGGCAGGCGCAGTGGCAAATAAATTAAATTAGTGGGTTGATTACTTAAATTAGGTTAGTCCAGCGATAACTTATTATCGTTGTGTTTAACAATAGATACCTATAGGGGGAATAGTCATGTTAAAGAAACGATTTTTATCGATGGTAACGTTATTAGCGCTTGGGACGCTAACCGTTGCTTGTGCACCAAAACTTGAACAACCAACGACAGATACATCAAATACCTCAACCGAGAGTACAAAACCAGAAACCTCGACCGAAACACCTAAAAATGAGGTAACAACCATTACGTTTTGGAATTTTCCAAACTTTGCAACCATTGATGACACCGTAGGAAAATACGAAGAAGAAATGATTGCAGCTTTTGAAGCTAAAAATCCAGACATTAAAGTCAATTTAGAAATCATTTCATTTAATGATGGACCAGCGAAAATTAATACAGCGATTGAAACCAATACTGCACCAGATGTTGTCTATGATGCACCAGGTCGTATTATTACTTGGGGAAATAACGGTGTTTTAGCCCCATTAAATGACATGTTTACAGAGGAGTTTAAAAATGATTTAGATCCAATGCTTTTAGATGCTGTACAAGGTCAAGATGATAATTATTATATGTATCCAATTAATACATCACCTTTTATGATGGCATTTAATAAAACGATGCTTGAAGAACTTGGGTTACTTGAGTTGTTACCATTAGATAATGAAACACGTGCCTGGACGGTTGCAGAGTATGAAACATTATTATCAGCATTAAAAGATGCTGGAAAAATTCCAGCGATTTTCTATGCAAAAAGTTCAGCGGGGGATCAAGGAACTCGTGCCTTCATTTCTAATCTTTATAACTCATGGATTACAAATGATGATTTAACAGCTTACCGTATCAATGATGAAGGTGGAGTTAAAGCCTTACAGTGGACGGTAGATGCGATTAAAAACGGATATTTAGTAAATGGTAGTGCGATGACATCAAGTGATGCGATTGACGAATTCGTAGCTGGACGTGCAGCAAGCACCATTTTATTCTCACCAGGATTACTAAATAACAATAAAGAGAAAATGGATTTTGAAGTCGTATTCGTTCCTTATCCAAATGAAAGTGGAGAACCCTCACTTGAATACTTAATTGGTGGTCCTTGTGTATTTAATAGTGGAGACAGTGCACGTATCGAGGCCGCAAAACGTTTTGTTGATTTCATGGCTAATGATGAAGAATGGGGTGTTAAAAATATTAAAGCGACTGGAACATTTGCCGCTCGAAAATCAATGACAGGATTATATGACGATGCAGAGTTACAGTACAATGCCTTAATGACGTCATATTACGGGACTTACTACAATACCATTAGTGGATATGATGAAATGAGAACTTTATGGTTCCCAGCTCTTCAAGACGCAATTAACGGTGGAGATGTTCAATCTGCTCTGGATCATTTCGCAGAACAGGCGAATACCACAATAAAATAAAAAAATGACGTAGCCTAAATTTAGGCTACGTCTAATTAAATCAAGAACGAGAGTTGTTCAAAAATAATAGGGGGGAAGTCATGGCGAGTATTAGTCAAAAACCACTTATGCCATCAGTCTCACAGACTAAAAATCAAAAACGTACCCTTTCACCTAAGATGCGTGAAACAATTGTTGGGTATTTGTTTTTATTACCGGCTTTAATCTTCTTTGGAATATTTGTTTTATTTCCAATTATTCAAGGCATTTATATTAGTTTTTATGATTATACGATGAGTACCTTCAATTTTATAGGGCTTCAAAACTACATCGACCTGATGTCAGATCAAGTGTTTACTAAATCACTTTGGAATACTGTTCTCTTAGTTATTGGAACGGTACCATTTATCATTGTATTTTCAATTTTTGTTTCAAATGCTATCTATGAACGCTCAGCCTTTACAAGATCATTTTTTAGGGGAGTCTTTTACTTACCAGTGGTCACAGGGATTGTAAGTGTTACGGTTGTTTGGCAATGGATTTTTCATCCTTTACATGGGATTTTGAATTATTTATTACAAAATATGGGGGTCATTGATAGTCCAATTTCATGGCTCGGAGATGCAAGATTTGCTTTAATTTCAGTGATGGTCGTTTTATTAACAACTTCTGTTGGACAGCCAATTATCTTGTATGTGGCATCACTTGGAAATATCCCGAAAGATTATAGTGAAGCAGCGCAGATTGATGGAGCAAATAATTGGCAGATTTTTAGACATATTAAATGGCCGCTATTAATGCCAACGACCTTATATATTGTCGTGATATCAACCATTAACTCTTTCCAATGTTTCTCTTTAATTCAACTTTTAACAGCTGGAGGACCAAACTATTCAACTTCAACCGTGATGTATCTTGTTTATGAACGCTCATTTGTTTTAAATAAATATGGGTATGCTTCGGCAATGGGAGTTATTTTAGCGATCGTCATTGGGGTGTTCTCAATCATCCAATACAAGTTCTTTGGGAAAGATGTTGAATATTAAGAGATAGGAGGGGATTAATTTGTCAACGAAACAAAATACTGAAAAGAAATTAAGTAAAAAGAAGAAAATAACGGTTGGATCAGTCATGACGCTCATCATTTTAACCTTGTTAGCCATCTTTTTTATCTTTCCATTTTATTGGATTATAACAGGAGCATTTAAGTTACAAGATGTAGCTGTGGCACTTCCACCCGAATGGTTTCCAACAAATCCAACACTTGATAACTGGGTCAAATTATTTAAAAATCCAGCAGGATCATGGTTCCTTAATAGTGTCTATCTTTCATTTTTTACGATGATTTTAGTTTGTGTGACATCTACTTTAGCTGGATATGTTCTGGGGAAAAAGAATTTTTATGGTTCTAAACTCATGTTTGCTATATTCATTGGAGCGATGGCACTTCCAAAACAAGTTATCTTAATTCCACTTGTTCGTATTGTCTCAGCTTGGGGATTTGGCGATACGCTAAGTGCTGTGATTTTACCAGCAGTGGGATGGCCATTTGGGATTTTTTTAATGAAACAATTTTCTCAAACCGTCCCAAATGAGTTATTAGAATCGGCGAAAATAGATGGATGTAGTGAATGGGGAATCTTCACCAAAATTGTATTACCGCTTGTTAAACCAGGGGTGGCGGCTTTAGCTATCTTTACCTTTATTTCATCTTGGAATGATTATTTCTTACAGTTAATTTTCTTAAATTCACGCTCTAATTTATCATTACCACTTGGGGTTGCAACAATGCAACAAGAATTCTCATCAAATTATGGCGTTATTATGGCAGGTGCTGCTTTAGCATCACTTCCAATGGTTATTATCTTTGTGTTCTTTCAAAAATACTTTACACAAGGAATTACAATGGGAGCTGTTAAAGGGTAAACAAAAAAAGACGTTTTGGAATGATCCAGACGTCTTTTTTTTTGTTTGCTAAAATCTGTTTATTGGTTTTCAAATGTTCTTAATCATCTACCATGTCTGTCAGATCATTTAATGGTTTATTAAACGTTTTATGATAGAAAATAATAAAGCACGTAAAAGTTGTTAGTGCTGCAATAATATCTGCAATTGGTTCGGCTAAGAATACAGCATCTAATGGTGAAATAAAAGAAGCAGTGGTTGCAGGTAAGATGAAAATGAGGGGAACTAATAAAATCATCTTACGAAGTAAGGCTAAAACAAGTGAAATTTTAGCTTGTCCAAGTGCTAAAAACGTTTGTTGACATGCTGATTGAGCCCCAAAGATAAAGATACCTGCAAAGAAAATACGGATGCTATGAGAGGTGATTTCAACCAACTCCGGCTTATCGTTAAAAATATTAACAAAAATGTGTGGTGCTAATTCTAAAGAGACACACATCACGGTTGTATAGACTAAACAAACCGTTAATAATAACTTGAATGTTTTTTTGACACGATCAAATTGATTGGCACCGAAATTATATGAAATAATCGGTTGTGCACCAGAAGCAAGCCCCATTAAGGGTAAGAAAATGATTTGATTGATACTACTAATAATGGTCATCGCACTGACTGCTAAATCGCCACCAAATCGTGATAGTTGATTATTTAAAGAAATTAAGACAAGACTTTCTGTTGCCTGCATAATAAATGGCGAAACACCGAGCGCTAAAATAGGGAGAATCACGTTCAATTCAGGTTTAAGGTAACGTTTTTGAATCTTTAAAATACTTTGCTTACCAAAAAGGAATTTTAAAACCCAAATAGCAGAAACAAATTGTGACGTAATGGTTGCAATCGCAGCCCCTTTAACGCCTAAGTTAAGACCGAAAATAAAGATAGGGTCTAGTACGATATTAAAAATAGCCCCGACTAAGACCGTTAGCATACCAATTTTAGCAAATCCTTGAGTATTAATAAATGGATTCATTCCAAGCGCGATTTGAACGAAAATGGTTCCTAGTAAATAAATGGTTAAATAATCATTCGCGTATCCTAATGTTTGAGGACTGGCCCCAAAAGCAAGAAGAATGGGTTCTTTAAAAATTAATAAAAGTGTCATTAATAAGACCGAAATAATCATTAGCGTCGATAAACTATTACTTATGATTTTCTCTGCGCCATCATGATCTTGTTTCCCCATTTTAATGGCCGCTAGTGGGGCACCTCCCATCCCGATGAGTGCACTAGTAGCAGAGATTAACATGATAATTGGAAATGCTACACCAACACCAGCCATTGCTAAATCTCCATCTTGAATACGTCCGATAAAAATTCGATCGACGATGTTATATAAAACATTAACTAATTGTGCTATGATAGCAGGTGTTGCAAGCTTTAATAATAATCGACCAATAGGATCTTTTCCTAAATCAGTAGATTGAGTTGACATCAAATCCCTCCAATAGTAGTTCTATTTTTATCCTCAACATATAATGATACTATACTTTAAATGGAGTGGGAACCTTAATTTTGTCGAAATATTTAAAATTTGAATAGGACTAAAATTAATGATTGATTAATAAATCATAGATGACATAGAATAAATTATAGGTAAAATCAGAAAAAATGAAAAAGGAGTTTAGCAATGAGTGGAAAGAAAAGATGGATGATTGGATTAGGTGGCGTATTTACACTTCTTGGAGGCTATACGATTTACAAATTTAGTCAACCTCCCAAAAATAGACCTAAGGACTATCAACGACAAGATAAAAATCGTCAATTAGTAGCATGTCTTGGAGACAGTAATACCCAAGGAACGATGGCGTATAATTTTGTTAATGAATTAGCAACCTCTATGGGGGAAGAAGGATATGACTTTATTAATGCAGGGGTAAATGGAGATTTAGTTTATAATGTTTTAAATCGATTAGATGAGGTTATCATCTGTGATCCTGACTATATCATTATATTAATCGGGACCAATGATATTTTAGCTCAGTTAAATAAACCTAATGAAATCAAATTTGAACTAAAAAAACATCTGCCTATGAAACCAAATGAAGCCTGGTTTATTTCTAATTTAACGGCGGTGATTTCTAAGCTTAAAGCCAATACTCGTGCTAAAATAGCCATCTTATCACTACCATTAATAAGTGAAGATACAGATTCGTTTGCATTTAAACAGGCGATAGAGTATAGTCAACAAATTCAAAAAATTGCTCAATTAGAGCAGATTACTTACCTTCCTTTGAATGAATGGCAATTAAAGTTTTTAGAAGAGAATCGTGAGTCGAAGCGTAAAAAGGTTAAAACATCCCCCTTTGCGTTTTTTATGCCTTCTTTTAAACATATCTCCGCATTGTATTCCTTCAGATTATCTATTTTAAACATTATGTATTAAGAAAATCTTGGGAAGAAATATCACAGGAAGCGGGACTTATTTTAACAGTCGATACGGTTCATCAAAATAAAATTGCGGCTTCTATGATTGAACAATTGATTCGCTCATTCTTAGAAACAGAAGAATAGATCAAAAAGATACCCATTTTGTGGTATCTTTTTTTATAAGAGGATATAGAAGGATTGAATCATTAAATCTTTTTATTTAAATTTTTAATAAATTTAATAAATTAGTTCTATAATCGAATTTCATTTCATAATCATTAATGAAAACAAAATGAAAGCAGGTGACGGTCATCAAACCTTTGGCGAAAGAAGCAAATCATAATCATCAACGTAACATTAATGTAAAAACAGGTTTAACAGAAGAACAAGTACTCGAACAACGAAAGCAGTATGGAACAAATGAATTTTCAAAGCCAAGCGAGCGAGGACTATTAAAAGAGTTTCTAGACATTTTTAAAGAGCCCTTAATGGTCATTTTATTTATTGCAAGTGGAATGAGCTTTTTAGTGGGAGAGTACAAAGACGGTGTTGGAATCTGCATGGCAGTTGTCCTAGGGATTCTAATTGGGAAGATTACAGAAGGTAAATCTAAAAAAGCAGCTGCAACACTTGAAAAAATGACAGATGATGTTGTGGTTAAGGTCATGAGATCTGGGAAAAAACAACAAATTCATAAATCAGAGGTTGTCCCGAACGATATCGTCTTTTTAGAAACAGGTGATTTAGTTCCGGCAGATGGAATCATTTTAGAAGCAGCTGAATTGAAACTTAGAGAGGATATGCTAACTGGGGAATCTGATCAGGTTTCAAAACAAAAAGATAGTATTGTTTATGGAGGGACCTTAGTAGGAAATGGTAATGGTCTAATGCTTGTCACCAAAATAGGTGATGAAACAGAAATGGGATCAATTGCAAAAGATTTAGATCAAACTGAACAAATGACGCCATTACAAATAAAATTAGGAATACTAGGTCAAAAAATATCATCCATATCGTCTGGTGTAGCTGGAATGTTATTTGTGTATATGATTATTCAGATTTTTAAAGATAGTCATATTCAAATTAATTTTTCTAGTTGGGATGCATTTGTCCATTCTTTACATGATATTTATATTGTATTTCCAAGTATTAAAACAGCTTTTATTGTTTGTGTGGGGTTAATTGTAGCAGCTGTTCCTGAAGGATTGCCAACGATGATCAATATCACATTAGCAATTACCATGAATCAAATGGCTAAGATTAATGTTCTCATTCGAAAAAAAGAAGCATGCGAAACAATCGGATCTGTCAGTGTGATTTGTAGCGATAAAACAGGAACATTAACTGAAAATAAAATGAAAGTTGGAAAGTTAGTCTTAGAAGGTCGTGAAGTTGACTTAGATTCAGCTAGTGAATATCCCTTACTAGTCAGAAGTTGTTTGCTAAATAGTAGTGCGGATGTTGAATTCAATGGGACGCATCATAACTATATTGGAAATCCAACAGAAGGTGCATTGATTTCAATGATTAATAATCCATCTTACTCTCGATTCCGAGAGGAAGCAAAAGTGGTGCGACAAATTCCATTTGCTTCAGTTAATAAATATATGTTAACTGCCATTGAAACTAAAGAAGGATATGAAGTTCTTTCTAAAGGAGCACCGGAAGTGATTTTAAATCAAAGTGCATATGAGTTAGTGAATGGACAAAAAAGAGTATTATCTAGTGCGCGAATCAAGGCGATTTCGGATTCAATCAAGACTTATCAATCGCAGGCTATGCGTGTCATTGCCTTTGCTTATTTGGAGACTCCATCTAAGGATCTTGTCATGAATACGGATCGTTGGAATCAAAAGTTAATTTTTTATGGATTTGTCGGAATTACAGATCCTCTACGAGCAGGTGTAAAAGAATCAATTGAAAGTGCAAGAGCTGCTCGTATTGAAACAAAGATTTTAACCGGAGATAATATCAACACGGCTGTTGCTATTGGAAATGAACTTGGAATTATCACAAAAGATAAGCGTGTTGTAGAAGCAAGTTATATTGATAGTTTAAGTGATGCCGAGCTTCGTAAAGAAATCAAAGATATTGCGATCGTTGCACGTTCAATGCCTAATACAAAGATGAGGATTGTTAGTGCTCTTCAAAAAAATGGAGAAGTCGTTGCGGTTACCGGAGATGGAATTAATGATGCACCGGCACTCACGAAAGCAGATGTAGGGATCGCAATGGGAATTGCAGGGACTGAAGTGAGTCGTAATGCGGCTGATATTATTTTAACAGATGATAGTTTTAATACGATTGTTGAAGCCATTAAGTGGGGGCGTGGAATCTATAATAACTTCCAACGGTATTTACAATTTACTCTAACGGTTAATGTGATTGCCTTTTTATTAACGATTATCAGTCAGTTGTTAGATCAACCCTTACCTTTTACAACGATTCATCTTCTTTGGGTGAATATTATTATGGATGGTCCACCAGCCTTAGCGCTTGGATTAGAGCCTATCCGTCAGACGGTCATGAGACGTAAGCCAACTTCGAAAAATGCGTCGATTATTAATCGTTTTATGGTTCAAACGATTATTGGTAATAGTATTTTTATGATTTTGGTGTTGCTTGCCCAGTTACAATTTAACTTCCTTGGTGCGGATGTGACCCATGTTACACGAGGAGCAAGTGAATCACAAACCGTTATTTTTAGTTTATTTGTAAGTTTAGTCTTATTTAATGCTCTGAATTGTCGTGAGTTTGGTCTTGTCAGTATCATTCCAAACTTCTGTAAAAATAAGACAGCCCTTAAAATTTTAGGTGCGACATTCGCTATCCAAATTTTAGTGACCCAATTAGCAAGTGGCTTCTTTAATACGGTGCCGTTAAGCTTTATAATGTGGATCAAAATTATTTTATTAGGATCAAGCGTTGTTTTATTTAGTGAGATAGTCAAATGTGTTTTACGTCTCATCAACTTAAAACGTAAGAAAAAACGTCAGGAGCAAAAAGTAATTCAGAATGTCACAGCATCTTAAAGATGTAAAAAAGAATCATTGAGTTTAGGACCCAATGATTCTTTTTTTTCATTCTTTAGTTATCGAAACGTTTCAAAAGGTTAACCGGTTTCAGAGGGTTTACTCTTCAAAAGAAAGGCTTAGTTATGATATACTTCCTTTGTAACCGCTTAAGTTGAGGTGAGGAGGAGTTAAAATGGAATTAACATATAAATTTGGACGTGGAAATTGGCGCACTATTGAAGAAGGTCAAGAACGCGAATGGTTAATGGGAAATGGGATCGGAGGATATAGTGGACAAACGATTGTCAACAGTGGTTTTCGTTCATTTCATGCCTATTTAGTCGCATCTTTAAATCCACCCGTTGAACGTTATGCAGTTTTTACACGTACCCAAGAACAAGTGATTTTAAATGGAAAAGAATACGATTTAACGGCACAAACGTACGTTAATGAAAATAAAAATGGGCAACATTATTTAAATCGTTTTACGTTTGATAGTGTTCCAACCTACTATTATCAAGTCGAAGATGTAGAGTTAAGCAAAACCATTGCGATGGAGTATGGACATAATACAGTTGCTGTTTGTTATGAAGTCAAAACAGGTGGGCAAAAAGCAACCCTAAATATTGTGCCATTATTTAATTTCCGTGGAGCAGGGGCGACATCTGAACGTCAGGAATTAAACTTTGAGATGAATTTAGCTGATCAAGTCTTAACATTAGTACCTGCAGGTTTTGAGGAAATGAGTATTAAATTCTTTGCCTCAAAGGGGACTTATATCGATCGAAAATTACGTCCAACGAGTATGGCAACGCCAAATTATTTAATTGAAGAAAATCATTACTATGAGTTTGATAATCGAAATGGAAGTCGAGGCCTCGATAATCATTATACGCCATATGATTTAGTGGTAGAGCTAGAGCCTCATACAACGACTAAGTTTTATTTGAAGTGTACGGTTGAAGAATTAGATGAACGAGATGGGTTTGAGATTGTGAAAAACTATCGTGAACGTGCGAATCAGTTAATGGATCAATCTGGATATGAGGATGCACTCGCGTTAAATTTAGTAAAAGCAGCTGACCATTTTGTGGTGAAACGTGAAAGTACAGGATTAAAAACCATTTTAGCTGGCTTCCCTTGGTTTACAGACTGGGGACGTGATACGATGATTGCATTTGAAGGGTTGACATTATGTACAAAACGTTTTGAAGAAGCACGAGAAATTTTGGAGTCATTCGTACGCTATTTAAAAGATGGTCTTGTTCCAAATGTCTTCCCGGATAAGGGAAGTGAGCCAGGATATAATACAGTCGATGCCTCTTTATGGTATATTCATGCGGTTTATCAATATTTAGCGTATACCGGGCAAGAATCAGATTACCATTTCGTTGAATCGGTATTATTTGAAAAAATGAAAGAAATTATTAAAGCGTATCGCGAAGGAACAGCATTCTCAATTGGAATGGATGAGGATGGATTGATTCATGCTGGAGATGGATTAGATCAGGTGACATGGATGGATGTTCGTGTGGGAGATTTCGTTGTGACACCACGCCATGGTAAACCAGTAGAAATTAATGCACTTTGGTATAATGCCTTATGCATTATGTCTGAATTATCGTTAAAATTTGGTCAAGTGAACAATGAGTATGAAGAATTAGCAGTGCGTGTCAAAGAGTCCTTTAACGCTCGTTTTTGGAATGAAGAAACACAGTGCTTAAATGATGTAGTGGATATCGATGATGCCAAGGTCAGACCAAATCAAATTTACGCGGTTTCATTACCGTTCACGATGTTAAGTGAAGAAAAGGAATTAAAGGTGGTAGAGAAAGTTTACCAAGAATTATATGCCACATATGGCTTACGATCTTTATCATTTAAAGACCCTGAATACAAAAGACAATATATCGGAAAACTCCTAACTCGTGATTGTGCGTATCACATGGGAACAACATGGGGATTTTTAATTGGAGGATTTATTTCGGCTTATTGTAAAGTGCACCGTCATGATAAAGCAGCTATTAGGAGTGCAAAAATGATGTGTGAAGTGTTTGAGGATCATTTACATGATGGTTGTATTAACGGAATCGCTGAAATATTTGATGGTGAGTTTGCAGCAACCAGTCGAGGATGTTTTACACAGGCTTGGAGTGTTGGGGAAGTATTAAGAGCTTACACCGTTGATGTTTTACCGTATTTAGATTAAGTATAAAAAAAGGAAAGTGAACGCGGCTTAATAGGGTTCACTTTCCTTTTTTATTATTTTAAAAGGTTACTTTTTGATTAATTTTATAAACGTTGCCATCAATTTGGATATATAGTTGATAGGTTCCTGATAAACCTTCGGCATTGATGTAGTTCGTAACGGATAGTAAATCACCGTCGTTAACGTCTGAAGCATTAAATAAGTCAATGCACATAGCAGAATAGCTTGTTTTTGAGACACGAATATCATAAACTCGTTGATCGCCAAGTTTTGATAAAATCAGTTTAACTTTTTGCCCTTCTTTGAATTGCGCGTTAAAAATTAAACGATCAGATTCTTGATTAAAGGTTAAATGATAATCATTGGCTGGTAATTCTTTTGCTTTCCATAAGCCGTTAATATCGAGTTTTAGGGTTGGGGTTTGTCCAAGGGTTCCAAGACGTGTTCCAGGCTCTAGATTATAGTTGAATCCTGATGAATAAAGCGACATTTTTTGTACGCGATAAAATTGGGTCGGGAAGTCAAGTGTTGTAATGACCTGATTTTTTAAAACTTCAACTGTTTTAGCTTCTAGTTTGGCTTCAGGGTTGAAATAGGCTGGTTGATTCATTGGCACTCCATTCACAGAACCCATTCCACCTGAATGAATGAGATAATGATTTTCTCCTAAATAATCAACTTCTGAAATATAAGGCGAGTAAAAACTTGAACCTAATTCTTTTCCATATTCATAAATTTGCTCGATTGTCATCTCATCTGTATTGAGTCGATAGATCACGCCACGAGAATAGTTGTCCTTGGCTTCAACATAATCGAGTGGATTTTTTGAACGATTATTTCCATTATCAAAAATAAAGAGGTCTCCGTTTGGTAACACTTTGGCAGAATGTTGTGACCACTGCCATTCAAAATTTTCACCGATTGGCGTAAAGAAATAACGTTGCATCTCTTCAGGCCAATTCGTGGAATCTCCAATAATCCAGTTTAAATCTCCTGTCTCATAGTCTATGCTGATGACAGCATCTTGATGGCGTCCAGATAAAATGATAGCATCTGTCAGATGATCATAATAAACGGAGTTGTTATGGAACCAATCGTGTTCGGTCCAATTTTCACTTTTTCCGGCGTCAGTCGGTAGAACAGAGGAAAGATCCCATTCTTTTATTACTTCACCGCTTTGACGATTGATTTCGATGACATAATCTTCAACAACAGTTTTAGAAGGGTTATTCCCAGCCACGATAAAGTTTCCGTTATCTAATTCATAAACATCATGATGATATCCGCCAGGAAAGACGTATTCATGATAAACTTTACCTAACAGGTCCATTTCCATTAATCCCGCCATATAATAAGGGGCATTTACGGTACGATTGGAACTTAAAATAAGATTTCCATTTTTTAATCGGTTAATCTCCCAGACATTAGCCGTCGTTAAGTACCAACGAACATCGCCATTTAAATCATACGCTGCTGTATAACCAGCACTAGCAGGGGTATAGAAAAATAAATCTGAAGTGGCCTGATTGGCATCATAAGTCACACTTGTAGGCAAAATAAAGTCATCTGGTAAGGGATCTGTCTGAATGTCAAGTGTAGTAGAACTTCCGTCAGATAACGTTAAAGTGACATGATTTAACGTATCAGGATAAAGCCCATAGATTGGTACTAAGTGATTGGTTGCTGCAGGGAGAGTTGTCTTAAATGTTGTGAATTCATCTTTTCCTTCAATCCTAACCTCAACAGCTTGAGATTGTGAGGTCGCAAAAGCTACAAGTGCTGTTAATGGTGAATTTTGATACGGATTAATCTTTATAAAAGGATTTTCAAACGTATAATTTCCAATTTCAATTTCTGTTTGTAAATCTTGATCGATTTGGTTTTGTTGCGTGATTAAATCAAGACTTTGTGGAACGGTTAACATCTGAGAAGAAGATTTTAGATTAATGTATAGCACACATCCAAGCAGGATAATTAAAAGGGTAGCAATGACTAGCCATATTTTTTTCATTGTGTTCTCCTTTCGGTCATTTGAACAGGTCTTGAAATGACATTTTTTTATGTAATGCTTTTATCATAAAATGACTGTAGATGAAAGTCAATAATAACCATTTATAACAGAAAATTTATACAACTTTACCATTATTATAAACACTTTAAAGGATGTTTAGTCCTATATTAACTAAAAAAGCCATCTAGAGAAGACTAGATGGCGCTTTTTTATTTTATAATATGAATAAATTGACGGTCATCAACTGTAACATGTTGATGTTTCTTAAAGTAATCGATAATAATTTCAGTCATTTCAATTTGGATTTCTTTGATAATTGGACAATCACGGAAGAATTCATAACCTCCAACACCACTTGAACGATAGTTGTTCATCACGAGTGAGAACGTATCCGTCGGGTTGACTTCTTGGCCTTTCACGATCATGTTAACGACTCGTTCACCGACAGGTTTAGTTAAATCAAATGTATACTCCACATTTGAGAAGAAATCATAGTTGTAGTGAGCCACTTTAGGTTGAAGGAAACGTTTAGATACAGATAGTTCTCCATTTGTATAATCAATATAGGAAGCGCAGACTTCTAATGCTTGCTTTAAAACTTTTCCACTAACTTCACGGACAACTAATGTATTCGGGTAGACATAAGTTGAAACAATGTCGCGAACGGTAACACTTTTGTTAAATCCTTTAACAGCGTTGGCAAAAGAAGTACAAGCTAAATCACATTCTGCCACTTCGAGTTGAATTTGGTTAATAAAGTTAGCAAGTAATGAACCATTAATCGCCATATCAAGACGATCACTTGGTTGTAATTCTACATTTAAATAACCGACCGGACAATCTAGCCACTCTTGAACACGATTTTCGAGTGGTAATAGGGTATCATACATGACTTGATCAGGATGATTTTCAAATGCATTTAATGAAGAGGTTACGCTCGTCACATGATGATCATCTGTTTGAACATGAACTTCAGCATATTTTGTTGCATTGTGTGGAGTTTGGATGATATGAGTCCCAAATAACGTTTGATTTTGTAGTGGGATATGTTGATGTCCTGTTAGTAAGACATTAAAATCTAATTCTTTACAAACTTTATAGGCTATATTTTCAGAAGATGTACTTAATTGTTCATGTGTTGATAAATCGTATTCAAATCCACCATGATAAATTCCAATTAAAACATCAACTTGAGGTTTTAACTCATCGTGAACTTGTTTAATTGAAGTAAAGGTATCACGCACTTCGAAATTTGTTAAATTATACTCTTTTTCCCAAATAGGAATAAAGTCAGTTGTAAATCCGATAATCCCAACTTTTAAACCGTTTTCCATTGTTTTTATGTCGTAACCTTGAATAGGCAGCTGATTTGTTTTATCTAGGACATTTGTACATAAACATTTCGCATTTAAATAATCGAGATATGATTTTAGATAGTCATAGCCATAATTAAATTCATGATTTCCTAGTGTAATATAATCATATCCTCCTGCATTCATCACCTCAGCAATGGGATGTTTAATTAATTTCTCACTACTTAAAAAAGTGGTAAAAGGAGAGCCTTGAATGGTATCACCACCATCAATGATTAGTGTATTTCCATCCTTTTGATAAGACGCAATAATATTTAGCATCCCCATCGGCTTGATTGTTGTATCCGTATAATCTGTTGGATAAACATATCCATGTAAATCGGAAGTAAAATAGATTTTTAATTCTTTCATTATAACACCTCATACAAATTATAACACAAAATTCGACATCAATCTGCCCGTGCTATCATTATTGTGCGATAAAAGTATTAAAACATGAAGTGAATTTGCAAAATAAATGAATTTTAAAAAAGGAACCACCATTTTTTTATGTGAATTTAATAATAGAATATGATAAAATAATAAAAAAACAAAAAGGAAGATCAATCATGGCCGAAAATATATTAAAATTTAAGGATTGGAATGATCTAGAGGGAACAGAATTACTTCAATTATTGGAGCAATCAGTTGATTTAGATGAAGAGCTTTATGAGCTGATGATGAAAAAAGTACCATATTTGTTAAAACAGACAAAAATGGTACACAAACAAACTTATAAAACAACAAAAATTTCAATGAAATTAAGTAAACAGACAAAGAAGTATTATTTAAAAGTTTCGAAATCAATTTTGAAATTAATTAAAAATTCAGAAGTTTCAAATGAGCTAAAGGTTGAATTAATTGAGTTGTTAAAAGAAATCACTCTCAAAATTGAGAAATGTGATGAACGAGATAAACACTTTTTAACTCAACAACAGGTTAAAACATTTGGTTATAGTACACTAGCCTTAGCTGGATTGGTAGCGATTTATGGGGTAAAGGCTATCAAAAAAGATTAAAAACTCATCAAAAACAGAGGCGATTCCACTTAGTGAAATTGACTCTGTTTTTTTTAGTGATAACCTAACTTTGTTGATAAAATGAATCTATCATATCATGTTTTAGAGATATAAGGAATAGAGTAGTATTAACAAACCTTACAGGAGGGGAGAGGGATGGCTAGTAACGTTCAATATCAAAGACAATTATTTTTTCAAGTTCATTGCGGAGTTAATCTCCTTTGTTTTGCGATTACATTAATGTGTGTGGTGGCTTTAAAATTTAGCATTGGGTTGTTACAATTATTTGCTTTAATTTTGCCACTCGTTGGGATTGCTTCTTTTTTTGTGAATGATAGTGTGAGTAAAGGTCGAAAAGTTGTAAAGGAATGTTATTGTTTTGGGAGTATGGCTAGTCTTATTTCACTTTTGCTTGTTTCACAACTTTTATTTCAATTTAGTGTAGCGGGATGGATTTGGGAATTAGCATATTTTATTGTAACAGCGGCCGCTGTCATTGCAATCGGTTATTTTATCCTCATGGCAGATTCGTTACTCTTAAGTAAAACCTTAACGCCTATTTCAATTGTTGCAGGATTAATCATTGGACTACTAGTGGCAATTGTTATCTATAAATTTTTCATTTGTTATTTTTTTACACCCGGATTTTTGATTTTTTGGAGCTATACCTTTTGGATTATAGATCTCATTTTAACGGTATTAGTTTGTCTAGATTTGCGAATTATTTTATTTAAAGGAAGATAAGTTAGATTAATAGAAAAGAGGCTTTATATGTTACAACCTTATATAGAAGGTGAATTAGTTTATTTGAGTGAATTTAAAAAAGAAGAATTACCTTTGTTACTAGAACTTTATGAAGATGAAGAGTTTATGGAGGACTTTGGCTATATTGAGGGAGTTGTCCAAACATATGAGTCACTTTACACATGGTATGAAGAACTAAAATTATCTGAAGATGAAATCTTTTATTCCGTTTATGAAAAAAAAACTCAGGAATGGATTGGATTTATTAGTTTAATGGATATAAATGAAGGTGAACGAGAAGGATGGCTTGTAATTGGATTAACCCAAATCAAAAGGGGGAAAGGATTTGGGAAAGAGGCAATGTTTTATTTAATTAATGAAGCCTTTCATCAAGGATTAACAACAATTCGACTCAGTGTGTTAAGTCATAATGAACGTGCCATTAGGTTATATAAAAAACTAGGATTTAAATTGGAAATGATTTATCCAAAAGAACAGTTCCCCAATTTTTTTCAAGTAGATATTATAGAACTGAGTCTTGAGGAGACAGAGTTTAATAGCAGATAAGAAGAAGGGGGAAGTGGCGTGAGAAATCAGTTGAAAAATTCAAATTGGTTGGAATTTGAACAAGCCTTTCCTGAGTATTATGCCTCACTAGGGAAAATTCACTTCGATTCCTGTCAAATTAATGGCTCACGTATTGGAAGTTTGCAATTAGTCACGACGGAACAAGAGGTGCTTCAATATATAGAGCCGATTGCTTTACATGGATACGAGTACTTGACAATGGGGCTTGTGATTCGAGGAAATGATGTTGAGGCATTTCATTATCAAGTTAATTTTTTAAATATTGAAAAACAAAGCATCAAAAAAATTAGGCAAAATATTGTTTCTGAAATAACACCAGAGTTTAAAATAATTACGGTCACGTGTAAAATCCCAGCCCATGCTCATTTAGCTAAAGTTAGTTGGGAGATAACGGGATGTGCAACAGGGATCACGTTATATAAACCAAGTGTGACATTAAAATAAAAAAAACTCAGCGTTAAAGCTGAGTTTTTTCATTTTGATCTATTTTTGTCATTGAGAATCCAGTGGCTGCTAAAATAAGTGAAAACAGTGGACTTAATAAGTTAAAGAATGCAAATGGTAAGAAAGCAATAGGGTTCAAGCCAAGCGTTGCCATCATGTAGGATCCACAAGTTGTCCATGGGATAAGTGGAGAAGTCACGGTCGCACCATCTTCAAGAGCGCGTGATAAGTTTTTCGGCGCTAATCCACGTTTTGGATATTCATTTTTATACATACGACCTGGCATCACAAGTGCTAAATATTGATCACCTGTTACAATATTTGTGAAAATACAAGTAAAAATCGTAGCGAATACAAGTCCGAATGTCCCTTTTGCATATTTTAAAATGGTTGAGGCAATGGTTTCAAGCATTCCTGTTTTTTCTAAAACGCCACCAAATGATAAGGCGCAAAGGATTAAGGAAACGGTCCATAACATACTATCTAAACCACCACGTGTTAATAAATCATCAACAGCGGTGACTCCGGTTTGAGAGTAATAGCCATAGTGCATAGCTGTCATGATGTCTCCCACATTTGCCCCTTGGAAGATCATCGCAAACACCCCACCAAGTAACGTACCAGTTAATAAGGCAGGAATCGCAGGCACTTTTAAAATAACCATCGCAATGACAGCAACAGGTGCTAGTAATAAGATAGGTGATAATGTGTGGAAATTTCCAATTAAGGTGTTTTGTATAATGTCGATTTGACCAGTATCTAGTGATTGTCCAGCATATTTTAATCCAAGGACCGTGTAAAGTATGATTGAAATAACATACGCAGGAACTGTCGTATACATCATATGTTTGATGTGTTCAAATAACGTCGCACCAGCCATGGCAGGTGCTAAGTTAGTCGTATCAGATAAAGGGGACATTTTATCTCCAAAGTAGGCCCCAGAAATGATGGCCCCAGCAATAATAGGTGAAGGAATTCCAAGTGTTTGTCCAATTCCTAATAATGCAATCCCGACTGTTCCAGCTGTTGTCCAAGAAGAACCCGTTGCCACGGATACGATAGAACAAATTAATAAGGTAGCAACTAAGAAAATACCAGGTGATAAAATGTTGAGTCCCCAATAAATCATTGAAGGGACAACCCCTCCTAAAATCCATGTTCCAATTAAAGTTCCAACAATGAGCAAAATTAAAACAGCTTGTAAGGCCATTGTAATGGTTTGGATAATCCCCTCTTCAAGCTCACTCCATTTATACCCCAAACGAAGTACTCCAATTAAGGCTGCGACTCCAGTGGCTAAAATTAATGGAATCTGTGGATCGACATTAAACTTTAATAAAGCTAATGCCAACATGATGACTAAAAAAACAATAGGAATTAGAGCTTCAAATAGCGTCGCTTTTCTAGGTTGTTTCATCTTTATTTCTCCTTCTTATGAGTGTTATGTTTGTTCTCAGTTTTGTTGTTTTGAAGTCCCCAATGAATCATTCTAAATTAGTTTCATTGTGAGCATAAAATCAATTGTCACAACGAGTCGAAAAAACACATTTTTTTGCCGACATTCAATATATCATTTTATATCTTAAACTGCAAATAAATCATGAAGTTTATAAAATGTAATTTTTGGAAAATAATACTTTTACTTCAAAAATATTAGGATATATTTGGATAATTTTAAAGGGTAGTTCTTTTTATAAGTTTCTCTAAAATTATTTTAATTATTCCAAAAAATATAAAATAAATATATTATAAGGTTGATAAAAATGGAAATTTATGATATGTTAAAGAAGTACTTAATAGTTCTTTTTGTTTGTTTCACAGTATATCAGATTGGATTGCGTTTCTGGGGGTTTTTTAACTACAGGGTAAAAAGGTGTGGGGTTACAAAATAGTATTAAGTCACTAATCTTTATTTTTATTCGGAGGTATTTATTATGAATACAGGTACAGTTAAATGGTTTAATGCAGAAAAAGGATTTGGATTCATTTCAGTTGAAGGTGGAGAAGACGTATTCGTTCATTACTCTGCAATCACTGGTGAAGGATTTAAAACATTAGAAGAAGGACAAAAAGTGTCTTTTGATATCGTTGAAGGAAACCGTGGAGCTCAAGCTTCTAACGTAGTAAAATTATAATTCTATTTCAAAATAAGACATGAATGAGCTAGTAGCCATGGGTTACTAGTTTTTTCTTGTTCGTTAAAAGGCTAGAAAGTAAAGGAATGACTAGGGTCAGGGTTTCATCATAAAGAAGAAGGTGAAGAAAGTGGAGAAAAGACTTGATTTAACAAAGGGTCATATTATTGGAACGCTTGTAAAGTTAGCTTTACCCATAATGGGAACCTCATTTATTCAAATGGCGTATAATCTGACCGACATGATCTGGATTGGTCGTGTCGGAAGTAGTGCAGTAGCGGCTGTTGGAACGGCCGGATTTTTTACCTGGTTAGCGATGGCATTTATTATGATTTCAAAAATTGGAGCTGAAATTAAGGTCTCACAAACAATAGGTGCTCATTTATACGAAGAAACAAAAGGTTATGTTCGAAGTGCTATACAAATTAATCTCATTTTAGCTGTTTTATATATGATGGTTCTGTTCTTCTTTAAAGAACCTTTAATTGGCTTCTTTAACTTAGGCGATGAGGAAATTATTCAAATGTCCTATACTTATTTAGAGGTTATGATTATTGGAATGATTTTTTATTTTATCAACCCTGTTTTTACAGCTATCTTTAACGGATCAGGCGATAGTAAAACGCCATTTATGATCAATACCATTGGATTAATCTTCAATATTGTTTTTGATCCAATTTTAATTTTAGGATTTGGACCTATTCCGGCGCTGGGTGTTTTAGGAGCTGCCATTGCAACGGTGTGTGCTCAAATAGTGGTTAGCTTATGTTTCTTAGTTATTATTTTACGCAGTAAAGCAGCCTACTTAAAAGTGAACTTATTTGAAAAGTTTGATATAAAATTCATTAAAATCATCTGTAAAATCGGCTTTCCAGGAGCGCTTCAAAGTGGATTGTTCACGTGTATTTCAATGGTGCTTGGTCGATTGGTAGCCGCTTATGGAGCTGTTCCAATTGCTGTTCAAAAAGTTGGATCTCAAATCGAATCGATTTCTTGGATGACTGCAGGAGGATTTTCAACGGCGCTCGGTGCCTTTGTTGGACAAAATTATGGAGCAAAACAATTTGATCGAATTCAAAAAGGCTATCAAACGACAATGCTTTTAGCACTAGGTCTTGGTGTTTTTGCAACCGTTCTTCTTGTCTTCTTTGGGGAACCGATCTTTTCATTTTTCTTACCAGAAGCAGAGGCTATTGAACAGGGAAAAATGTACTTAAAAATCTTAGGGTATTCGCAATTATTTATGTGTATTGAGATTACGACACAAGGATTATTTAATGGATTAGGTCGTACGTACATTCCATCCATTGTCGGAATTATCTTAACCGGTGCACGTATTCCACTCGCCTATGTGATAGGACAACCTCATGTACTAGGAATTGATGGGGTTTGGTGGGCGATTACACTAAGTAGTGTCGTCAAGGGTCTCGTACTGGCAGGTATTTATTTCTATCTTTCAAAACGTCAGCGTCTTTATTTAAAACAAGCCCCATCAACTCTTGAAGGAGAAGGTGAACGAAGTTCTCAGGAATTAAAATTAAAGATAGAATAAACCAAAAAGGCGTCCGATACGGATGCCTTTTTTATATGAGAAGCCAAACAACGATGATATACAACGATTGAAATATTTGATAAAATAGATAAGTTCAGATTAGTTTTGTAAAACTGTAAAATTTTTGAACTATCAGTGGAGAAGGCCTTTTCAAGAGCAGGTTAGTCATTCTCTAGTAGCTAAGAAGGGGATAACCTATGAGCTAAGTGAACCACATAGTGTAGGGAGCCTGTTGTGTTCTTTGTCAGGGATTCTTTGCATGAGTTACTCCACTTTTAGTGAAGTAAGCTTTGGACGATAGGATACCTTAGGTTCAAAAAAGCTTAAATCCTCAGATAGATTCATGAGTGTGAAATAGAGTTCAGTTTCAATCAAGTAGAAAAAGAAGTAAAAAGGTAGAAAGGGGAATGGTGATGAAAATATTAGTAACTGAAATGTTTTTGAGCCATATCCCTCGTGGTAAAGAAACATTTGTGTTGCAAAAAATGAGTCAATTCGTGAAAGATTATGTAGAATATAAGTTTAACATGTCTGCGATGCGTGGAGGCGTGTCTGTGCGTGAAATTAAACATAATCGCAATGGGTTGCGTATTTTTAAGCTTCGAATTAATAAAGGTGATCGGATCTTGTTTACCTTTGATACAAATCGTGTTCGAAGTGAGTACCGACAAGCCATTTTGTTTTTAGATTATTGTCATCATGATGATCAGGCAATGCGAGGACGACAAATTGGAATCAAAGAAGATAGGATTGAGGTTGTATCTTCTGAAGAAGATGTAGTCGATGCCTACATTGATCAACAATATGAAAATTTTGATTATGATCCTAATGTCATCATTACCAGAGTCATAAACGTCGAAACGATGAATCAGTTACTTGACGATCGAGATGAAAAGGCGATTTATTATTTAAATGATGAACAGTTTCAATGTCTGGCGCCAACTGAGTCGCCAACGTTTTTATTCGGAAGTGCCGGAAGTGGAAAAACCACGATTAATATTCATAAAGCGTATTTACTTGCCTTGCAACCGATTCGTTTAGCTTATTTCACGTATTCTTCTTATTTAGTTGAAGATGCAGTTAAATTATTCAAAAAAATTGTGGAAGATTCTGATGAGGTGAAAGCGGATGATATTTTAAAACGGGTTCAATTTCTTCACTACAATCACTTTGTTTCCACAGAGGTTCGAGCGTATCAAATGATGACATACGAAGCATTTCGCTTATGGGCAATTGAACGCCAACCGATGCTAATTAAACAAATCGGATTAGATGTTTATGATTTGTGGAAAGAAATTCGGGGCATCATTAAAGGAATGATTCCAAAAGAATGGATTCGTTATGCCATCCCTATTTCTGATTTTCCATATCCGTCAGAGGTCATGGAAGTGATGTTGAAAAAAGGCTTAGCTCATGTTGAAAATGACGTGTTAATCTTACATGCTGATGCCTTATATGAAGCAAAAAAACATTATTTAGATCGCTATACCCTACAAGCGATTATGCTTATGCATCAACTGCTTGATGAGTATTTATTCACACATAAAATGATTGAAAAAGAGATCTATCTTTCACTTGATGAGCAGTATTGTGTGTACGAACGAAAACAACGTGAACTGTTGTATGAGTTAGCGGTGCGTTATCAGTTCTTTTTAGATGATGAGAAAAAAGTGGATGAGAACGATCTATCAAGAGCGCTGCTTCAAAAAATAATCAAAAAAGAAGTGAATTTATTTGATTATGTCATTGCTGATGAAATTCAAGATTTGACGGAGATTCAAATTTATTGTTTGATTCGCTTGTCACGAAATCGTAATCAACTGTTATTTAGTGGAGATATTAATCAAACCATTCGACCTACTTATTTTCATACAGGACGCGTTGAAAGCATTATGAAAACATCGAATACCCATTTAGGTTTTTTGAAACATCAACTGGTGAAAAATTATCGTAGCACAAAAGAGGTCGTAGATTTAGCGAATAAAGTCGTGGATCTTCGGATCAAGCGCTTAGGATTAAATAAAAAAAATGATTATCATGAAATTGCTATCCGTGGTCTTTCACATGCGGTTTATTATTTACAGAGCACGAATCCTCAAAATGTCATTAAGCTCATTGAGACGGGCTTAAATCGACATTATGTTGCGATCGTCGTGCCAGATGAAGCTGAAAAACGGAATTTAGAGCGTTTAACCCAAGTGAAAGGGGCCGTCTTTACGGTTGAAGAAATTAAAGGAATCGAAAAAGATTACATCATTTGTTATAATGTGATGTCTAAGTTTAAATCGCTTTGGGAAACCATCTTAAATACCGATGTGATGCATCAAAATCAATACCGCTATTACTTTAATTTATTGTATGTTGCGATTACAAGGGCTCGTCAGCACTTATGTTTTGTAGAAGAGGACATGCCGCCGTCATTATTTGAGTATCTGAGTGATGAACTCTTAATTTTTTCTGAGTTTGATGAATCGGCTTTAAAACTAAGTCAAATTTCAAGTGATAATCAGTTCTATAAAGAAGCAACATTATACGAACGTCGCGAATTATATGAACAGGCTATTACCGAGTACGAGCTATCGAAATTAGAGGTGGCGAAACATGATATTAAACGGTGTCAGGCTTTGATGAAAAATAGAGAAGGGCAGCATATTGAAGCGGGAATCGAGCTCTTAAAATTAAAAGAATTTGAACAGGCGGCAAACTGTTTTAGACAGGGGCAAGATGTGCTCCGCTATTTACAGGCATTGGTTTATCAAGATTGTCCGTTTGAAAAAATACAAGAAGAATTATTAACCTTTGGCATTGAAGACGTGATTAGTTATGTCTATTTACAACCAACGCGAGTCTCGTGGCTTCGCCGTTTTAATAAGTTATATGCCATTCATTTAACTAAGCGAACACAAGTCATCGATCACCTAATGGAATGTATTGATGAAATGAAAGGGTGAGGGAAATGGACGTCGAATTTTTAGATTTAATTAAAACGTTTGAGAAAACGTTAAAACGAATTGAAGTGTTAGATCATAAAGTGACATCATTTAAAGAAGTATTGGAAACATTAAAATCAAATTTAGATGAACTCGTTGAAATGGTCATGCTTGAAGAAATTGTGGAGTTGTCACAAAACGGGACGCAAAAAATTAAAGCCTTAAATCATGAAATGAACCAGTTGATGAGTGCTTATTCATCAGTGGCACAACTTCAAAAACTAAGTGAGGAAGAAGCCAACAGATTTCAAAAGCTAGAGCAAGGAGTGGCAGAACTGAAACACCTAATCCAAAGAAAAGCGCCTCAAATGTCTTCAAGACTACTTGAACTGGCAGATGAGATTTATTATGTGGATGAGGAGTCAAATCTTTGCTGTGAATCAAACATCATCAATCAAACACTAATCACAACAGGTGTTAAAAGCATTGCTCAACATCAAGATTTATTATTTGTTAGTTGTGAACAGGAGTTAGTGGTGATGAAAGACAAACAGCTTTTAGTCAGTTTTCCGATTCAATGTGAGAGTTTTTTTGTAGAAGGCTATCTCATTTACTTCTTAGACCATCAAATGTTAAAACAGTGTCATCTGTTAACACAAGAAGTCACGGTGATTGAAGAGGACGTGCTATTCATGATGCCACAACATGACAAAATCTTGATTAAAACCACGTCGGGATTAAAAAGACTAGCCTATTAAAAAAGAGCTCGATTGAGCTCTTTTTAATTTCCTCCAGTAGGGATAAAGGGGAGTAAACGACTTGCTACATTTTGCATGGTTAAGGTTTGTAAATAAACTGTTCCGGGTCCTGTTAATTTGGTTAAGAAGAGACCTTCTCCTCCAAAGAAAATATTTTTAAATCCTTTAACGGTTTCAATTTCATACTTGACCTGACGATCAAATCCAACGACATTGCCTGTGTCAACTTTAATGACTTCACCGGGTTTTAATTCACGTTTGACCACGCTTCCAGCGACTTCTAAAAAGACTTTTCCATGACCGGATAATCGCTGTAAAATAAAACCTTCGCCACCAAATAAACCAGCCGATACACGTCTAGTCCACTCGACACTTAAATTAACGCCAGGTTCACCGACTAAAAATGAACTTTTTTGACAAATCCAATCTTGTCCTGGAACTAAATCAAGTTCAATGATTTTACCAGGAAACGTTGAAGCAAAGACGATTTCTTGGTTTGGAAGGCTTGAGGTATAGGTTGCCATGAATAAAGATTCACCCGAAAACATGCGGCCAATCCCTTTCATTAAGCCTCCCTTAATGTTAGTATTCATTGTAATCCCATTGTCCATCCAAGCCATACCACCTGTTTTAGTTATTTTATAACGCCAATGACTAAACGAAAGTAATATCGTGTATTACCAATGATTCACGACGTCCTGTGGTTAAATAACTCAACTTTGAAACTTCAATTTTTTTAACGTAATCATGCAATAAAGCTATTTTATCACAACGTTCTAGGTTATTCCATGTAGCGGGAAAGTCATCACATTCAAAATTGAATATTTTAGGAACAGCTACATCTTGTAGAGTATTAATTTCATTTTCTAGTTCTTCTTCTTTTTGTTTAAATTCGTTTGAACGCTCCTTAAATTCTTCAAGTGATATTAAGTCGTTTTCAAAAGCTATGTAGCATTTTTTTCGTTTATTCTTAAGTTGATTTAATTCCTTTATTAATTTTTCTTTATTATTGGCTTTAGCAAATGAAACATTAATATCAAATGCTCCTTCTTTAACGGACTTAAGTGTTGATACCATTTTTTCTACAAAAGCTTTTTCTAGTTCTTCTTCATTAAACATAGAACATCTGCATTTTGTTCGATTATACTTATGGGAGCACCGATAAGATAGGGTAGTGTTTTTTGATGCAGAACCGCTCGCCGATCCACAAATAGCATTACCACATAATCCGCATACAAGGAAACCAGTAAAAATTCTTCGATTTTTTTTCTGACGTGGAGTAGCCACTTCTTTCTTATTCCTGTAGACTTCTTGTACTTTATCGAATAAATCTTGGTCAATGATTTGGGGATAAGCATTTGGAATTACATGTTTAGTTCCATCTTTGAAACGTGTGATAGATTCTCCAAGATATGAGCGACGTTTAATCATACGTAGAATTTGAGTATTGCCAAAATTCATAAATTCTTTCGGATAATTATCGAAAATATAACTAGAGATGGAATTAGATCCATGACCTTGTGCATACATATTAAAAACAATTTTTACGACTTCTGCTTCTTCTTCGTTAACAGATACTTTTCCTGTTTTATTATCGTAATTATAACCAAAGGGTACGGTTCCAACAATTTTTCCTGATAATGCTGCTTGTTTTACTCCAAGGCATACACGTTCTTGAATTGTTTCTCGTTCCCATTGAGCGACTGCGCCCATCATGGTTAAAGTAAGTCGTCCATTTGCTGTTGTATTATCAAATGATTCATTTAGACTGATTAATTTTAGATTATTTTGATCCATATAGTCTACTATATTTTGTAAGTCACGAACACTTCGAGTTAAGCGGTCTAATTTATGAATGGCAATTCCATCAAATTCATTATTCTTCAATCTATCAAGTAGTATTTTTATATATGGTCGATTTAAATCTTTTGCACTATAACCTTCATCAGTAAAGACTTCGTACTCATAGTCATTTAATTTTGCATATTGTGTTAATTTATCTACTTGAATTTCAATTGAATATCCATTTAATTGTTCTTCAGTAGAAACACGAGCGTATAAAGCTAGTTTCATTTCATCACCTTATTCATACTTTATTAGTTAAAAACACACCTTTTGGTGTGCTTTTTATTTAATTTTTCTTTGATTTTGAATGCATTCCATTTCCTCACTTTGTATGTGTCCACATTAAAGTTTAATCTGTATATATTGGGATGTGAGTTAGTTCTGAAATTCTTTTCAAAGCTTCAATCTTTCCATTCTGATTTAATTTTTGAAAAGATTTAATTAATTGATCTTCTAACCCTAATTTTTTAGAAACTTTTTGCTCTAATTGTATGGGAGCATCTTTTTTTACTAACCATACAGGGTTAACATCTAGCGCTTTAGCGATAGACTCTAAAATAGGTAGTTTGTATTGACATATAGTTCCATTTTCATATCGTTGGATAGTAGAGGGAGCTACGCCGACATCAGAAGCTACATCTTGAAGCGTCAATTTAAGTGCGGATCTACGTGATTTTATTCTATGCCCAATTTCTTTATTAGTTAGATTATTTTTGTTAGTCACTGGATCACCTCTTTTCTGTGCATGACTTTATTATACAATAACTCCCTAACTTTGCACAGTGCAAATAATGTTTTTGCAAAAATATATTTTTTTTGCGCTGTGCTATTGAAAAAAGAATTGCATGGTGTTAATATATAGTTAAAAATTGCATAGTGCAAAAAGGAGAGATGAATTTGGTAAATACACAAAAATTAAAGGCGAGATTAGTCGAATACGGAAAAACACAAAAGGATATCGCATTAGCGTTAGAATTAGCACCGTCTACAGTGAGTCAGAAAATTAATAACATTAGAGTGATGAATTTGCAGGAGGCAGATACAATTGCTACTATGTTGGATATTGACACTCATATGTATGGAGAATATTTTTTTGCTTAATTAATTGCGTAGTGCAAAAAAAGGAGGTAAGTATGACAAAAGTAACAAATTGTACAGTAGAAAAAGCAGTTGGTTTCTTTGAAGCAGCTCGTA
>NZ_CALIOS010000015.1:0-21946 GCF_938044715.1 uncultured Turicibacter sp. | reverse complement strand
ATTGGGTCACCTGCCATGCGAAGCATGTTTCCTCCACTAGTAGGGTAATTAAATCTCGTATTCTCATGATTCAAAATCTAACAAAACCTAAAACAAAAATCCTAGCAGCATAGCCACTAGGATTTCAATTTAATTTTTCATTGTAATAGGTCACAAATTAATCAGCAACACTATTTGACAAAGAACCCTTTTCTATACTAATTAATTCACTTTGCTATTTACGAGGTTCCTATTAATAATAAATGAAGACTTTAATTTCATATTTCCTCTTTTTAAAACTATTGGAATAGCAGAATTTTAGTAGAGATTTAAACAATTAAACTTTTTCTCAGTTTATATTTTTTTCCATTTTATTTGATTATTTTGTCGAGAGTCCTTTTTTTCATTTGCAATAAACAGAACGTTTCCTCTAAATCGTTTCGATTTTGCACCATCTCTGTATATTCCATAATCTAAAATTACATTTTTTACTGCCGAAATTGGAAAGTCATAACAATCTAGAGATACGTTCAAATGATTTTCAATATAATTAACAATTTCCGCATAGCTTAAATATTCATTAGAAGAGAGTGCCATATCAATATATTTAATTAAATCATCTCTATTTTTAGTATTCATACTTAAATACCCTAATTTAATAACGTATTTATTTCTTCATGGATTCGATCTATAAATCGTTCATATCTTAAGCGAATCTCGTCAGAATATAAGTCTGTTTCTTTTTCATATTTTTTATTAGTTAAATAATCACCTTTTTTTATGAAGTGTTGCGATAAATTGACGTGATCTAATTCGCTAATGTATTTTTCTACAGCCATATCACTTATTGTTCGATTAGTACTACTTAGAATATAGGTTCTATTTAAAATACTATTGAGAGGATGGTCTGGTTTTTTTCTTAATTGACTTGATGATTGACCAATAGAAGATGCAGTTTTAAGAGGACGAATATGGTGATCTTCTACTTTTATTTCATCAGACATAATAGACCACGAAGTTAAATAGGTGTTATCTAAAAAATCTCGCGGACAATTTGTGAGAATATATTGCAATAATATTTTATGAATAGCACTAGGTGCAGGTTTTTCATTAAGATTTAATAGGGTGTTTTCATCGCAATATTCTTGAACATTGAATAAATTTTGTTTTAAGTTAGAATAGATATTTTGATCCGTAAATAAGAAATATCTAATCGTGTTAACATCCTTTAAACAACGCTCATTTTGATTTTTAGAATAAGCCCCTCCGAAAATTGACATCCAATACCAAGCTTCTAGCTTATTTAGAAGTGATTCATTTAGCCAGACATTATCATCAATTAAAGCGATTGCCAATGGTAATAAAATTAATTTATATTGTAAATCTTCAATTTTTGCAACACCACAGCGCACATTTAAAAATAGACACGCACGTTTTAACCCTTTTAGAACGATGTCTGTATTATCATTAATTTCATTATGGGTTAAACTTAAAATTCTTTGTCTACCAATTAAATCTGTTTTGTGGTTCGCAATTTCTAGTTTATAATCTATATCTTCATTAAGTTCTTTACAATAAATTGACAATAAATTTAGATACTGATTTTTAATGGCATCGTTTATATTTCCGTCCTTTATAATCATTTTTGATATATTTAAATTCTTTGGTCGGAGAGAAGACATTGAAATTCTTGTGGTTAAGCTATCTGGCAAATGAATTGTATTCTCAAAAGAGTCTTTGAGCCTTAAACTAAGAGATTTTAATCCTTTATTTCGTGCTGCTCTGGCTACAACAAGATCAAAGTTACTTAATTTGGTTCCACCTCGATTGATATTTTCAAAAATAATCACAGCTCTACCAATTTCATCTGATTTCAATTGGATGACGGGAACATCTAATGTTAGAATTTTTTCTAAATAATTGCAAACATCGGTAGCCCAGGTCGATGAAAGACGTAGCCAAAGAGAGTCAATTTCAAATTGAGTCAGTTCATCGATATTTTCTTGAATGTCAATATCTACAGCTTCGAGGTATTTTACTATTAAATCAATATCATCTCCAATTTCTGTTTTTATTTCGCCCACTCTTTGATTTGCAATCTGATTCATGATATTTTTTATAGTTTTAGTTTCGTCATCTTTAAATAAGCAGTAAAGAGGAATATAGCATCTTCTTGCACATTCTTTTTCAAAGTAACTATTATTTTTTTTCTTTTTCTTTTCTTCTGAATCCTCACTGTTAATTTTAACTTCTTTAAAAATGGCTCCAGGATTACACCATTTATTAGTTAATGTTTTTCCTATTGATTCATGAATTAGTCGATTTTCAAAAGCTATTGGGTCTTGTTTTCTGAACAAATCTTTATCAAATACTAGATTTTCATACCCAAATATATCCTCTTCATTCTCTGAGGTGTTTACCCTCAAAAAGAGCCTATTTTTTAAAACAGGATACACTTCATCCATTACATTTTTCCAGTTATCTTTGCTATAAAAGTCACAAAAAGAACTCATTAAACTTGTAATACGTTGTTGCCCATCAAGCAAGTAAAGGCATTCATCTGCTGGGGTTTCAACCATTTTTGAATAGCCTATTCTTTTAGAGGAAAAATCATCAGAAACCCCTTCTAGTAGCAATACACTTCCGATGGGTAATCCTAATAATACAGATGCAATTAAATCTTTTTGCTGATTTTTTGTCCATTCTAAATCTCGTTGAAAGTCAGGTAAAACTAATTTTCGTTCATCTATTTTATGAAATACATCACCTAATAGCAATTTAATTCCCCCATTATCTATGAAAATGTACAAACACATGGAATAGACTGAGAATCATCATCCTTTTCTTGAACAAGAACGTCAAATCCTTTTTCATCCATCATTTTTCTATACTCTTCTAATGTGAATCGAGTCCCATTTCGTTTTAGGATAGAAACATCCTTTTTGAACTCTTCTCTAAAACGACGTTCCATGTCTTCTTGTTCTAAATATCGTTCAGGCCATACTTTATATAAAGTTGCATAATGGCCATACCCACCGCGTACACATCTTCCTGCACAATTGGCATGCTCAAAACCTAAAGCATACATTCGAGGTAATTTAATCCCCCATTCATTTTCTATAATATGTTTAGCATCTAAATCTTGTCTAAACGTTTCAATCAGTGGAAATCTTGTTTCAACTGGTTCAATTGGAAAATGTTCATAGAAACTAGTTAAGTTTTCTGCACGATGTTTTTCATGGGGGCCAATTCCGAAGTATAAAATAGGCTCAAATCCTTCCATACGTTTTTCTTCAATGAAGATTAAAGTTTGTCTCACTTTAATTTCTTCAGAACATTTTGCTAATCTTGAATTTCCTAGATATCCCATATCAAAAAATACGTCTTCTGGAGTTCGACCGTCTACAATGTATGTCATTGGTAAACCGATATAATCAGCAACTTCTTCCATGAATCTATAGTTATCTTCATCTTCCCATTGTGTGTCTGTAAAAAATAAAATACTATTATCTAATCCGTATTGTTGTGCCATACGATAAGCAACATATGCACTCGATGCACCACCACTAAACATAGCTATATGTAAAGGTTTACGTTCTTCTTTTGATAACATTTTAAGCTTCCTCTCCTGTTTTGAGCTTTTGTTCAATAATACTATATAGGATATATTCAAGCTCATTATTGGTAATACGTTTACCTGAGTTTGTAATCATGCGTTGCAAATTATCATAAAGTGTTTTTGCTCGCGGTGTTAATTCTGTTTTCATAATGTACTTAGTTTCATTGTTTAATTTTAGGGCAACATATTTATCTGGATTAAATTCTGTTTGGTTAACTGATTCAATACAGTTTTTAACTTCATTGATAAACGTTTGAGTGAAGCTATCTGTCCATTCTGTTGCATAAAATTCAAATAGTTGGTATGAAAGTTCATTAATAAATGTAATTGAATTCTCATTATTACATTTTAATAATTTTTGGATAAATAAATTATCTTTATTTTGTGAGTTTTTATCAATAGCCCAACTATAAAGGTTATGAATATTAGTTTCTGTTTCAATTAAGTTTAATGTTTTCTTAATCTGATTTGGGAACCATTCTTCTAACTCTTGTTTATAAGCTATAAAATTATTTGAGTGATTTTTAAGCCAGCTTAAAGAATCAGTAGGATCTACTTCTAATCGTCTAATATAAGTTTTAAATAATAATAGATGTTCAGGTTGATTACTAGTAGTTTGACAATATCTAGGTAATTTCTGTAACCATCCTAATAATGCACTACTTGCTTGAATATGGACTGATTTATCTAAAACATGCTGAGATAAATTATCTTTAAATAATTCTACAATTTGATTAAAGAAGTCGAAGTCGCTCTCATCAAAATTATTGACTTGATAAGTAATATTTGAACCATCTAATACCATCTCACATATTTCTTGACTAGTTACACGGCTAATATATTGTCCCTTATTGAAAAACATAATATTTGGCCAAATGTCTTGTAGAAGTCCAACTAATACAACAGGAATCACTGATTCACGTAATCCATAAGGTTCATTTCTTAAGATATTGACTAAATCTGCAAATTTATTACTTAAGTGAATATTTGATAATAATGTATCACGTAGCTTTTTTAAATCATTATTCGGCATATTAGATAAATCAATAGATGATTGGATACCGTTATTTTTAAAAACGGTCGCATAAATTAAATAATCTGGACCAAAACCTTGAATGTTAAAGTTATCTTTATCTGGGTTTTCTATTATTGCGTCGATAACTTTTTTTGATGCATTTCGTTGAACAGTAGCAATATTACGACGATTAAATGCTTCATTATTAATGATTGGAGTCAGTGGGTATTTAGTGTAGAATAATTCTGATAATTTTCTTTTTAAAATAAGTTCATTTTTTATATTTGATACAGATTTTAAATTAGGTAAATACCATTCAAATTTATTATTAAAACTTGTTAAATATTTAATTTTTTGTTTTAAATGAAATAATGTTTCATCTTGTTCAATTTGCAATTCAACCTTTACATACTGATCCTCTGACAGTAAAGTAGTATTTTCTAATAATTGATTAATTGCTACATATTTATACAAATCTTGTTTAAAAAAGTCTATTTTTTTATTTACAATACAGAATAATTGATTAGTATATTCTTGTTGGATAAGTTGTAATTTACTTAAGAAATCTTGTGTTATATCAACAGTAGGAATAATTATATTAATATACGCATCAGCATCTGAATCTAAAAATATGCAAGTATTATTTGAAATAATTTCAGGCATAACTACCCTTACATTCGCGAACCTAACCATTTTCTTTTGTAAATTATATTGATCTGCAGAATAGAATTTTTTATCAAGTAGAGATTGTATTAAACTACACTGCGTATCGTAGGATATCGATAAATTATTTACTTTATTTTGTATTTCTTTATCTAAATCAATAGAACTTCCTTCGTATATTTGCCATTGCTCGAATAATCTATTATATCTTAAAACTCTAAACCCTTTTAATCTTGAAAGAATTTGCTCTGTTTGAATAATCGACCATCCCATAGCGTAGCTAATAAACTCTGTTGTTAAGTTTTGTGTACTTTGAAGGTTTGTTATTTGCCATAATGTAATAAATTTTAATAAATTTATCATTTCATTATAAATTGTTTTATCTTTGTTATTCGGAATCTTTGAATAATTTTTTAAATAAGTTTTTAGTATGCTATACTTTGAATCAATCGTTGAAGAGTTATTAATATCATTAAAGAAGAATTCAAATAATTGATAAGGATAATAGGTGTCATGTGAATTATTTATATGATATCTTAGACCGTTAGTATCAGTTGTATCTAAAAAAGTAAATAATGTTCTTTCATTTTGACCAAAGGCATTTGACAATGGCTGTAACAATGCGAGTGATACAGGGTGTAATGGATAACATCCTTGAACCACTAGTGTTTCTAATTCCGTTCTGTTTAAAGAGAATAGCGGATACTTTCTTAATTGACTTAGATTCGCTTCTAGAGATAAAGGATCTATTTCTTTTTGTCTAAGATTGCTAATAATTTTATCAGCTATGCTAAAGAACATATTTGTATTGGAATAAATATAATGTTTTTTAAAACGTTTTTCAATTCTTTGAAATTCATCAATAAATTGAGGTTTATCCGTAAAGTATTGTCTCATATCTTTATGTGAGATAAAAATACTTCTTGCATTATCAATCCCGTGATCTAATAATTCTGCAAAATCTTGAATATACTGCATTGTTGTATGAGTTTTATCTTCTGGAAGTGTTTGTAAAAAACGTCCAAACTCATCATATATAAAAACAAGACCTAATCCGTTTTCTTTTAATTGTTCTAATATTTGCTCAATTTGAGAGATAAAATTATTATTGTTAAAATAATTAAATGAGGCCCCTGAGGTTAACTGCGAATATAATTTTTCAAATATTTCATAGGCATCCTCTTGAAGATTTAATATATTATCTTTAAATTGTTTAATGTTTGTTCCTTGGATGATTAAAAGCTTTTTAAAATTCTTAAAGGTTGACGGATATTCTTGCTCCCATTGTTCAATTGTTTTTAAGATTTCAGTACTTTTATTATTAAAAGTAATTTTGATTTTTTTCTCCTCTAGAACACTTAAAGTATTTAATAAGATTGCATTATGAAAAAGTCCCTCATTACCATTAACAAATACAGGAATAAAAGTTAAAGGAGATTGTCGAAGCTTTTTAATATTAGTAGAAATCTTCTCATCATATTTTGAAAATGAATTGATAATAGATTCTGTTTCAGTTAAAGAAAATGATTTAGATAGTAAATTTGAGATTAGCAGACCTAATAATGACTTTCCTGTTCCATATGCTCCAATAATAATTTGATTGTTTTGTGTTTTAGAATGAGTAACCGATTCACAAATAGAATTTATCACCTCTACATGTGTTGGTGTAGGAATATAATAATCTAATAAATCATTTGCCTTAAAATCGTATTTAATATTAATGCTAGGTTTAAATGATTGATTCATTTATATCCCTACTTTCTTTATAAAATTGCTTAATTACTTCTATAGAGTTAACAGGTCTATTTTTAATTTGAATAGTATCGAGATTATTTGTTTGTATAAACTCTAGTTTTCCTTGTTTCTTTAATGAAAAGATGTTTTTTAAAATTTGTTCTGATTTCAAATTAAATAATTTTCCTGGAAGCTTTTTAAGGTTAATAACTTCGTTTAAGGTCAATGAGTCTAACTCGTGTATATTCATATAGTCAACAAGTATATAGTAAATTAGTTCATCACTAATGTTTTCTATTTTCCCCTCTAATTTTACAATATTATCTTTTTTTGAAACTAGTTCTAAAGAAGATAAAGGACTATGCAAAACATCTTCAGGGTCCTCAAAAGCGTTGTTAATGTCATACATGTATAATAAACAATCAATATCTCGTTTTAATGAATTAATTGAAATATCTTTAAATTTTGATGCCCATTGTGTAAATTTTTCAAGTAAAAGATCTCTTTCAAACATATTTCCTTCTAGTTCATTAAAAAACCAATAGATAACTGTTGAACTTCTGTTACCATTTAAATCATTTACTTCAGAGTTTTTAGCTAAATTATAGTGTATTAATGCTCTAGTAAACGGAAGATTCAAATTTGAGTCATTATTAAATATTTCTTCTCCAAGCTCTGTTATTGAAAAAATTTTATTTTTAACATCATATTTCGTTACTCCTGTGGCAATTAGCCAGAATCGAAGAGCTGTTAACATGTTTTTCCCTATCCCCATTTTTTCAAAGGCATCAGGTTTTGATAAAAGGGATTCATCTAAGGATACAGCTTCTAAACCTTTATGAAGCCAACCTTCTCGTAGATAAAAACTTTGATGTTGCCCAAATCCCATTTTAAATGCTCCTCTCTATTATTAACTAGTCAAAATCTGTCGAATCCATAATTAAATCAATATCTACAAAGTCATCGTCTATTTTATATTTTTCTTCAAGTGAACTCAAATATTGTTCTAGTCTATCGTAAATATCTAACTCATCTTCTGCTGTAAGGTATTGCCCTAAATCATTTTTTAAGATTTTTTCATCAATTATTTCCAGACCACCTAATGCGTAATTATAGAATATATTATTACGTGATACAAGATAGTTTTCTTCATCGTTGCTTTCACTAAAAAAAGCTCTTTTTACATCTGAAACTTTTGTTAAGTCTTGTGTCAAAATAATAGGTATTGCACTATAAAAATTTAAATCAAATAAATTTCTATTCAGTGTTTCAGTAAAGATTGTTGTTCTCTCTTTACCTTTCAAATCAGGAGTAGATTTATAATTATTCAATACTCCAATTAGCCCTGCTATATAATATGCGTCAATTACTCTGCTAAAAAGTGGTGGAGGTGTTATTCCAGGCTTCAGATTTTCATTTGTTGAACTAATTTTATTGATTATATCTGAATGTTTTCCATAAAATACTATAGAGTTTAAAGTTTCAAGAGCTTGCATTTTATTCCTCCCCTAATTCTTTGAAGAATACTTTTTTATCTTCGTCATTTGTCATTTCATATTGTTTTCCAATAACATGCTTAACTGATTCCTCAACAATTCCTTTAAATTGTTGATCAATAGAAAATAAAATCACTTGGTCTGCAAATTTCGGCAGCAGAGGTGCTATTCCTGAGATATGTGCCGTATCTAGTTTCGCAAATGGTGCATCTAGGATGAGAGGATATTCTACAGTAGCTTCTAATTCATTTTTTTTGGTTTGAGCTTGCTCTTTGGCAATTTTTAAAATAGCTGAAATTAATGATAGACTAGTGATAATAGACTCTCCTTCACTCAAAGCCTCACTACCAGTATATTTGTCGCGAATTTTATAATTATAGTTGCTGTCTATTACTACTTCTTTAGATTTTTTATGAGAAGCATTTGAAAAAACAGCGTTGACTTCATCATTTAATTTTTTATGGATATCAGATTTTTTCTTCTCAATTGTAGTATCTAAAATTTTAATTAAATCATTTGCATATTCAATAGATTCTTGATGCTTTTGATTTTCATTAGTATATTTAGTATATAAAGAAATATCGTTATCAATTTTCTCTAGTTTATTTTTGAGTTCAGTATTTTGATGCTCTAGAATTCCTATAGTTTTATTCTTATCATCATATGTACGTTGTTTTTCTTGTTTCGATAAATGTAAATGGCTAATATCTGTTATTTGAGTAAGTTTTCTATCGATTGATTTAATTTCTTCAAACGTGGTTTGTTTTTTCTCTTCTTTGTCAAAATACGAATCAACAATCTGTTGTTTTTCTGTTTCAACTTCCTCAATATTATTTAATTTTTCTAGATAACGTTCTTTAAAACCATGAACTAAAACCCGATGATCATGGGGAGGTAAGTATTGTTTTAAATCACATAATAATTCTTTCTCATTTTGCCCCACTTTCCTACCACAGATACAAAGATTCTTTTCAATGATAGTGTCTATTGCTTCAGCATTTATTCCTGCAATTGCTTCTTTTGAAATATTAGAGGTATCAAGGTTTAAAATGACATCATCTTTAATTAATGACAATAGTTTAGTAATCGTATATTTAGTATAGGTTTTAGGAAAAGATGGCTTAGAAGTTTTTTTACCTGGATATAGTAAATCATTTAAATCTTCTGTTAATGATTCAAAATGTTGATTTTTTTGTTTGTATTGTTCTTGTATTTCAAAAGCATCAGCATTCAAACTTATTTGATGATTTAATTTCTCAATATCTTCAGATAATTCATCAATATCTTTTGATAATTGCTTTACGGTAATTTCATTTCTATCTAATTGTTGCAAAATTAGGCTTCTAGCATTGATAGCGGTATCTAATTTTTCTGAGCCTTCACTTTTAATTTGACTGTGAAGAAGTGGCATTAATTTTCTTTCTAAGATTACCTTCAATGAATCATATACATCAATATTTAGAATATTTTTAATTCCTGTTGAAATATCTTTTCTTGCTTGTGCGCTATTTTCACCTAAATTTTTAATTCGTTCTCCATCGAATAAAAAATAAGCTGACATTTTTTCAGGAAGAATATTATTTATTATATTTTCAGCACTTTCCATTGTTTCTACTTTAGAATTCCCTTGAGAATCTATATAACTGATTTTAAAGGTTTCAGAAAATGTTTTAGCTGTGCCATCAATTAATTTACTTACGCGTCTAGTTCTATCAATTGTATATTCAATTCCCTCATGACTAGCTACTACTATTACTGAAACAGGAAGAGAACTGTGTTTTTCTAATTGTTGAAATATTGTTTCATTTATAATTTTATCCGGATCAGGTAATTTCATCTTACCATATAAACACCAGTTAAATGCTTGTAATAAGGTAGTTTTACCACTCCCATTCATCGCATGAATAATTGTTAGATTTTTTTCATCATTAACTGAAAACTCTAAAAGATTTTCTCCTGAAAACTGTCTAAAGTTAATTATATTTATGGATTTAAATTTCATTAGTTATTTAACTCCTTTTCGATTAAATCTTTATATATACGTGCAAGATTTTCTTGTGTTTTAACTTGTTTTCCGTTTTTTTCTAGAATCTTTTTATCAAACTTATATTGTAATTTTGCCATCTGTACAACCATTTTTTTCTTTGATTCAATATCCTTCATATTTTAGCCTCCAATACTAGTTTGTATTTTCAATATATTGATTTAATCGGTATGCTTTATAAATATCATTTGCTAAATTTAACCCAAGTTCAGGATTAATAGCTAATCTTGCAAATTCTAATATACGATTATACTCTTTCATAATTAAATATACTTCAGCTTCAGATTCAGGACCATGACTCAGTACTTTTTGAAGTTCTCGAGGTAGTGTTACAAAGTCGAATATTTCAGCATAATCTTTCCCTGGTGAGTTGCGTAGTATTCTCCCTCGTCTTTGAATAAATTGCTTTTCATTTGTTGTACTAGATAGGATGAAAGCTCTACGTGTAGCAGGAACATCTACTCCTTCATCTAAGCATTTTATTGCAACTAAGCCTTGGATATCAGATCCCGAAGCAAATCTTTCTATAAGTTCTCTGCGTGTGTAAATGTCCTCTTGAGCTGTAAATGTATGGACTTTCATATTTAATTCTTTCCCCATATATACATTTAATGCCTCAATTTGCTTTATTGGTAATTTACTTTCTCCATCATTTATTTTGACACTAGAGCAATAAATTAAGTTGTAATAAGTATCTTTAAATTCATTAATTTTCTCTTTAAACGCTTTAAACTTATTGATTGATCCATCGGCAATTTGATAGGTTAGTTTTATTTTTTCTTTAAAATTATTATTTGAGAATGAAAATTGTCTTAATTGTGAAAGACTGTAACCTTGAAATTCATTTAAGATATCATAAAATTTATTTGATTCACTTGAATCTAAGTATACAACAATAGGATGATAGATATATTTTGTTAAAAATCCATTTTTAATAGCTTCTTCTAAATCATATTTAAAGATGATTCCATTAAAATATTGAATTAACTTTTCTGTTCCTAGTTCATCATTATGTCGAATAGGTGTTGCAGTTAATCCAAGTCTATATTTAAAATCAGTTGATAAATAACTAAGAGTTGATTCTGCTCCTAAGTTATGGGCTTCATCTGCAATAAAAACAACCTCATGTCGCTTTTTTAATTCACTTAAAAGTACTTGGAATTTTGTTGTTTTAAAACTATCATTTGTTGTTACTATCGAAAGATGTTTTCTTTTTGGATCAAGATTCAAACGTCGAGCTTGTCTCTGAATAATTTTATCCCAATTTGCGATATCAGAATAAGCCTTAAATGGACTGTACCCAAATTTAATTAATTCATCATACCATTGATCAACTAAGTGTTTATAAGGCGCTAATATGACTACAATTTGTTTTAAGTCTTGTTTAATAAGCATCTCATAATGTTTAACTAGAGAATAACACGCTGTAATTGTTTTACCAGTTCCCGTGGCCATTTGTAAAATTCCCTTATAATCATTAATAACCCACTTTTGGTATGCTTCTAACTGATATGGTCTAATACCATTCTGTAACCAATGAGGTATACAAGGTCCAGAGGGATGAATATCGTAATTAGGTAACTCTTCTTGAATTATAGGGAGTACTCCGTTTTCCTTTAATTGAATTAGACGTTTTTGAATTACTTCTGTAAAGTCATAAACGTCTAGATTTTTTGTTTGATTATCCCATAATTTATCAAAATTATTTTCTTTTGAATTAATTCTAATTAGATCTCTTAAATCCCAGGAAAAATATAAATCTATACTTTCAAAATTATCACAATATCCATTAAATGTTTCATTCATTGAGCCGTTAAAAGCAATTTTTTCATTATCTTCATCGGTAATAATTCCAATTTTTTCGTGAAAAATCCCCTTAGTGTTACGGAAAGCAATTTTTATATCTAAATTACCTTTGGCAATCATACACTCAATTTTAGATAAATTTTCTTTTTCTTGTTCATTATCTGGAATTTCTAACGAATTTATGATACAAGAAGTAATAATCTTAGTTCTATTTTCATAACCCTTTTTTATTGTTTCAATGTCTTCATCAGATAAATTTGGTGAAGCAATGAGCTTCATTTTGGCACCTTTACGCATAAACTCATCTAATTCATCGCCTAATAATAACAAAGAATGTGTTGAAAAATATCCGACTGCCCTTTTATAATCAACGGCATCCCGAATAACTTTTTTGTAAAAATCATTTAAAATATCATCTTCCTCCGAGCGATATTGTAGTTGTAGCTCTAATTCTTTCAATCCCATCAAATCACCCTACCCTGTTAAAGTAAACAAGATAATTATAACAAAAAGCGACATATTTGTTAATTGATTTATAGCAAAAAACAGTATAAGTGATGTTAATTTTAATTATTTTATTCAGTAAGTGGAATTTTTATATTTTACAATAAATAATTCTGGTTCATGTAGCTTTTCCATCACTTATCCCCCTATATTCGCTATAGTTTTTATTATTGAATCAAAGAATTTAGATTGCAAAGGTATAACAAATTATATTTATTAATAGTTGTGTTTTCCGAGTAAAACATATTCTTTAAAATACAAAATCATTAAAAATAATATCTATTTATTAAGAGTAACTATTCAGCCCATAAAATAAGAGATGTATAAAAAGGGATGCTTCAAATAAAGTATCCCAGTCTAAGTTATTCAATTATTAAGTTAAAGACGGTTCGCCTAAAAACACTTGTTCAATTGATTCTAAAATATTCAGACTTTGTTTTCTTGCGGTTGAAATATAGCCTCGAACTCGACAGAATACTTGAGCCCCTTCCTCGCTTCTGAAACATCCGGATATTTTCTGTTTTACCTTCGTCATTCTAACATCACGTTCTGCTAAGTTGTTATCAAAGGGAACATCCTTTTGATACATAAATTCTAATACTTCTTCTTGGCAATCACGCAATCGGTTTAATAAATTAATGGCCTTTGTTTGTTTTAGACGCCCACGTTTCTTTTCTTTAGGTAAACTAATTGGATTTTCCAGATATCCTAATGTTAAAATCGTTTGATATCGCAACTCAAATTGAGATATAGCCTCTTGAGATAACGGATACTGATAGCTTTCAGAATATTCTTTCATATCCAAAAGCAGTTGTTTCATCTGCTTTGGCCATTCTTGTTTTTCAAACTCAATCATCGCATTTAATTCACGTAAATGATGGACATTACACAAAGCATGAGAACAATCTTGATATCTAAAATATGATTTCCAATGATCGTGAACAGCTGTTCCTTTATATTGCGAAAGAACTTTAATATCTTTAATTGCTTCGTTCCCTCGCTTTTCATGAACTTGATAATAGGTATACTTAGGATTTGAGACAACATGTAACCAGTGCCTATCTCCATTTACATAGCACCCTGTTTCATCCAAATGAACAACGTGAGATTGAATCAGTTTTTCTTTAATCAATTGTTCTGTTTTTTCAAGTGCTTTGAAACACTGATTATTCATGTTTACCAATGTTCCAGCACTAAGTGATTGTCCAAAAACATCTGAAGCTAACATTTTCAATCGGTCATAAGGAATCAAGTGTTGTTGACTTAAATAAACAAGGATAGATTTAAATCGTGTTCCATATTGAGTAGATTGTGTGACTTCTTTTGGAAAAAATCCTTTATTCTCTCTACTACAATTTGGACAGAACTTAACTAAAGCTGGGTGTTCAATAGCTTTTAAAGAAAGTTTAGGTAAGTCAAACACCTGTCTTTTAATGATTTTAGATGGAGTAATTTTAATTAATGAACATCCACAATCTTGACATAATTCAATATCATGAATACAAATTTCATCAGGATTTAAAACCATTTTAAGGGTCGTTCCTTTATGCCCCTCTTGACCACCAGGTTTTTTACTTGATGATTGACGTAAACTTTTAGTTCGTTTAAAACCATCAGTTGAAGGTGGGAGACTACTGTTTTTACTTGTTAACTTAGTTTTATTTTCTAAGGCTTTAAGACGGGCATCTAAATCAGAAATTGTCTCACTTTGTTTAGATACTTCTTGGGACAAATCTGAAATTTGAGAGGATAATCCTTGAACTAAAGTAACAACAGATTGTATACCTTCATTATAGACCTTTATGATTTCTGATTCTGACATAAGATGACACCGCCTTTTAAAGTTGGATAAGTAAGGATATTATACCTTAATATTTACAGATAAATAACACTATAAATATAAATACAAAACATTAACAAAACCACCAGATAACGGATGTTGGTTACCTGGTGGCTGAATAGTTACTATTAAGAAATATTTATTCTCTCAAACTCCCTACTTGGTGCCTGACAAGTCCCATTTGAACAAAGATAGTACGTTAGTTGATTACCGATTAGGTAGTCTTTTTTGTATGGTGCGAGTTTTGAGAGTTGGATATGGTTATTTCAACTTGTTGTCAAAGTAGAGGGTATTTAGCGACCTTTGTTGAGCGTCAAACACGTTTTTATATATCCATAAAAATAGAGCATCGCTCAGCATCCAAAATGTACCGAGCGATGTATAAGTAATATAAACACTTTCTTAAGAATACAGATTTAGCTAAAGTTAATGATTAAGAAATTAATGAGGCTTTAATGCTTATTAATCAACGTCAACGGAAATGCTTAGAATGGAAATCTTTATTCGACCTATTTGAGGAGAAAGTGTTGCATTTGTATTGATAATTCGTCATTTGTAAAATTACTTAACTCTTTTCATCCCAATACATTTCTAAATACTCAAAAAATAATGGTTCTAATTCTTTCTTACTCAGCATTGGGAACAAGATAACTGGATAACTTTTATTAAACTCAAATAGTACACGTCTTCCAACGCGCTCATCTTTTCCTAAATCATCGCGCCATGTAATTTTTTGCTTTAAGATAGCTGATAAGTCATACTCATCCACAATATCTAAAATATTGATCATAAATTCTCCATTGCGGAATACTGGATATTTTAACATGTAGTTAAACAGATCTAAATTATCAGCAATTAGACGGAAGTAGTGGTCATGGCGTGATGAATCTTTCACATGATCGACGACATACTGAGCACCAAGAATACATTTATAAATATAATTTTCCCAGTCAAATTTCTTTAGGACAACATTATTAAATTCTTTTATCCCAGATTTAACTTGAGGATAGTTTTCTAAAATATAGTCTCTTTTTGCCGTGCATAGGAACGAGTGCCAGAAACGTTCATCGAAATGTGTGTCACGATCAGTTTGCAAATAGTGATTTGCAATGACAGTAAATGCCTCGATGAATTTGTTTGCGCGTTCTGTTTCATCTGGTATATTGAGGTAGATCGGAAAGTCTGGAGCAGATTTTAAATCTATTACCTCATCACTTAAAAATTCTTCCATGCTATTAGTAAGGAAGGCATTGTAGAAGTCTTCGTTATTTTTATAACCTTTGTCTAATAAATTAATCTTCATTTTTATAAAGCCCCCTTACCGCAGTTGTAAACTTGTTTAAGATTTTATCTGAAATTTTAGAAATAACTTCATCCATATTTTCGGTATTCAACTCTGTTATCATCTTACTTTTCATCAAGTTATATAGTTTGAAGTCTAGTCCATCTTCAGGGTGTTCGATGTCTTCTAAGTAGACTTGATCATCTTCACCATGTTTAATAATAAAGCGATAAAGTGCTTTTTGAAGTCCCATATAGATGTATGGATTATTTAAGGTTCCGCTCATACTTGAATCATTGAACTGGAACTCTTCGTGTTTATACTGAATAATAATTGTTTCACTACCTAAATCAATTGCGATTTCTGATTTTAAATCTGGATTTAGTTTCTTTTCAAATAGGTCAAATGGTTTAGTTGTACTTCCATCGAAGATGACACAGTTTGAGAATCCAAGAACAGAGTGTTTTGGTACTGTAATGTCTTCTTTTATATCATCGTAAAAACTTGCTAAGTCTTCATTGGTTGCGAAATTCACATCCCCTACTGCTTGAATAAGTAGTTGGAGTGTTGTTCGCTTACTTAATGAGAGGCGTGTTTTAGGGATGATAACTTGATCTTCCGTTAAATTGACATCATAAAATTTGTTATCCTTTGATTGGATGACAAGAATAAGTTTTGCTTGTTTTGCTTGAATTAGCTTTTTGATAAAAGATGATTCAATTTCTGATTTCACATTGAATTGATAATGATCTGTGTTTTCTTGTAAATCGATATCTAAAATGAATTGGCATTGTTCGTATGAGTCTGATGTGTTTGTTAAGAGAGGGTATGGGAAATTCGCTTCTTTTTTATAAATCATGTCTACACCTCCACATAGTACACAAATTTCAGATTTTTGTTCAGATTATTATCAGATGATTGGAGTTTCAGCTGAGCTACCCCTTTAGTTAAGACAACATTTCTAATGATGTCGCCTTCGACTTTTAGTGATTTACTTGTGGTTAAATCGGTGATTTGCGTATAAGCGTCACGAAGCTTTAATTCATTAGGATATTCCTTCCCCATCCCATCAACAACAGCAAGTGAAATATCACAAGTATTTACATTTTTTATCTCAGGGCTTTTTGAGAAATCAAAGCGTAGGATTTCAGCATTACCAATGATTGCACGTTGAACACGATCTGGTTGTGCCTGGTATTTTATTTTACCTTCATCCTCATCTTTAGCACGAGATTTACGTTTTAGTGGTGGTTTTTGATCTTGCTCTTTCGCTTCTTTGTTTTTCGGTTTCTTCTTTGGAACATCTGTTTTAACCTTAACCACAGTTTGTTCTTTACTCCCTTTTTTCAACTTTACAGGTGAAGCTACTTTAGATAACTCTTGTTTAAACTGAGTTTCAACCACATATAAAATATCACCGGTATCAATCTTTCCATCCGTTGGATTGTTTTGTTTAATTGCCGCCTCAATTACTTGACTAATTTCTTTGGTAATATTATTAATGAAACGTTTAGCATTTGATTGAAGTTTGGGATCTTTGATGTGATCAAAAGCTAACTGCGTATGTGATTCGTTTTCCAGTGACTTTAAATAAGCATCTTCTTTCGAAGATACCGGAATTAAAATTCCATTAAACGGTTTATTGACATGGCCACTAATTTTCTTATCCTCAATCTTCATGCCGATTGTTCGAATAATCCCAATGCGCCCTTTTGGAATAGATAAATCATATCTAAAATATAAGTTGAATTCATAGGTTTCTTTTTTATCCTTAATTGTAATACGTTGTGGTTCTAATTCTGTATACGTTTGATAATAATACGGTGTAAAGTTCAAATTTTTAGGTTCTACATGATCTGGATAATAGATTGGATCAGCCATGTATTGACCAATGGTTTGAATATTCAAGCACTGATCATTAATGTAGACTTGCAACTTGCCTTCTAAAATAGATAAGAAGAAACTATCACAAACGGCCTTTATAATTTCGATTTCATCACTGAACTCCGTACGTAAAAACGGTACAATAATTTTTAAACCACGTGTCTGTTTTTGGAATACCTCGTGGTAATGGTTTTCAAAGGGATAAAATTTACCATCCTGTATCTGTGTAAAATAACCTGTTGCACGATAACATTTCGAATTCATTTCATGTTCAATTAATTGAATAGTTCCACCGAGGTGCTGATTCCCAAATTCATCACAGTTCGCAAAATACATCAGATACAAATCAGATGCTGCATTTGATGCAATTTTCCCGATTCCGTGAGAACCACCGCGTGCCTGCTCTGCTGACTCATCTGCTTCAATTGTGTGAACCCCTTTGTTATAGGCGTAAATGCTCCACGTGTCCTCATTAGAATTGGTTTGCCCATTCTTTGCACCACGTAAGCCTTTTGTATTACTGTCTTCAAAAGAAATATACTGAATGATTTGAGTATGCATCTTATTTTGCATGTGCGCAATTGTTTCTTTTGTATATCCATTACGCCCTTGTAAACTCAAAATGCGCTCTTTTACTTCATCTAATCCAGGAATATGTTGTTTATCAATGGTTCCAGTTTTAATGGTTACCGTGACAGGATCGTCATTTTCTTTTAATTTCCCATCTAATGAGTTCTGAATATTCTCACGAATTAACCCTGATATACCATTTTTATAAAATCGCTCCAATACAGGATGAAAAGTCGACTCTTCAATACGATCAACTGGTGTGAACTGCCAGTATTGTGTCATTATTACCTCTCCCTACCCTAATTTCAATGTCACTTTATAGGTGAATATGTTTTTTATTGTCATATTTTTATTTTTACATGTGTTGGGTTAGAGATCAACAGAGAATAATTGTTATTTTCAATTCTCTCGAGATAAAAAAACATCTTACGTTTTTTCAAACATAAGATGTTCCACCATTTAAAACTGCTTGAAACGCCAGATTAGCATCCATTTTAATGGTAGTTCATCTTTGCTTTGAGTGTAACAAGAAATGTGAATATGTTATCAGTTTTATTTCTTCTTAAGCCTTACCCCTGCTCAACGGGATTCTTATGTAGAAAGATATAATTCTTTCCTGAATCCAATTTAGGGACTCTAAGTATATATTAATACCTTTATAATCATACTTGGTTTATTTTATCTTTCACAAGCCCAACCATCTTTATCGCGATCATGTTTTGACTCATAAGCTGGATGTCCTTGTGGAACCCCATCTGGATAAACTACTCTTAACAACGTACAGTTTTTGTAGGATTCTTTAGGAGCGGTTGATTCCTGATTGTAGATTCCATTCGGATTGTCATCTTTATATTGAGTAGAAGTTGAGCTTTCATTAGTTGATTGACTTTGAGTTGAAGAGGTATTGGGTGAGGTGTTGCTTGAGGAACTACCTGATGAGCTATTTGATGTGCTACTTGAACTTTCAGGTTGCTTACCAGCTTGATAACTTCCTGGTTGTTTATTGACTGAGACACCGTCTTCACTTAAGGTTACGATAATGGTTCCTTGCTCATCCGTTCGATAAACAGGGATTCCTAAGTTTTTAAAACGGTCCATGACTTCGGCATCCGGGTGACCATATTGATTATTGGCTCCTGCCATGATGACAACATGTTCTGGTGTAATGCGATTTAATAAAGAAGCTGTATTGCTTGTACTTGAACCATGATGACCCGCTTTAAATAAATCAACATCCCCAATAGTTGTGAGTGTCGCTTCGACTTGGCTTTCAGCATCTCCGAAGTGGTTTGCATGGAAATGAGTAATAATTAAATATTCTAATCCAGTAACCTCTTGATTTTTAAGATATGATTTAACTTTTGCATCATCATCACAATCACCAGCATCGATTAAAGCAAATTGTCCATTATTTTCAATAACTGTTATAGAAAATGGAATCAAAACAAAAAGATTAATCTGAGTATAGCAAGTAGTTGCTATATTGAGATTAATCTTTGTTAGATTTGCATATTCAATTGACAACAGTTCTAATGCTTCTTCTACTGTTAATCACAGTTAGAAAATAGTCAGCTTTAGGAGAAATTACATTCTATATATTTTTATTGACTGCTCTATTTGTTTTTTATTCAAGATTTATTCTAGATTAAACTTATTTTTAGAATTAAAATCATCCGGATATCTTACCGAAATAGTTAATTTTTTATTTTGGTCGATTCCTGCATAAAAAACATCTTCAATCTTATGTATATTCTTCCGTTTAAGTTCAGATTGTGGCCACTTTTTATTTATATTGGCCATTTCAAGATTCTTATCAATGAGTTTTCCATCAATTATAATATCATTTACTAAAGAAACGCTCTCGACCTTTAAATTCAAATCATCTGGCGTGACAGGTTTTTTATTAGCTTTTATTAAAACTGACAATTGGCCATTACTCTCCATTATTGCAAATTGTACATCCTCTAAAGCGAAAACATCCTTTTCTCTTAACTTCATCATGAGTTCATTTATTGTAAGTCTAAACTTTCTCATATTTTTATCAACAATGCGACCATTCTCAACTAATATCAAAGTTTTAGCATTTATTATTCTTCTGGCTGCATAACTTTTTAAATTTAAATAACTAGTTGATATCGTTAACAATGTAAAGATTATTAATGCTATAATTCCTGAAAAAACCACATGATCTTTATCAATTATAATTTTGGCAATTATCGAACCAAAAGAAATCCCTACTATAAAATCAAAGAAATTCATTTGTGAAATAATCTTAACGCCAATTAATTTACTGAGAAATAATGCTAAAATATATATTAAAATACCTTTAACTATCGTGCTAACAAATATACTACCATACATCATCCAATGTTCTCCTTACCTGAAGTATAATTATATTGTAAGCAAGAGAAGTCATTTTATTCATTGCCAATTATATTATAGAATCAAGAATATTAAATTCAAATTTTAATAGATTGTCAAATAAAATGTTCTTTGATTGCGATTTCTAAATTAGGAATATCATCAAGTTGTAATTGCTTTAAGTCAGCTAGAATTAAGGTTTCTAATTCTCCATCTAGGCGAAGGAATATGAATTTTAAACATTTTGCAAACTCTTCGTTCTTGGCCATCAAGAGTTTCAAATTTTTGTTTTTTTATTTGTCTTTTTAGACATTTTCTAAAAAGGTGATTTCCAAACACTTGGAAATCACCTTTTTGATTAAAGAATGTTTTTTAGACTTTCTAAGGATGAGGTTGGGGCCTGACAAGTCCCATTTGAACAAAGATAGTACGTTGGTTGATCAACGATTGGGTAGTCTTTTGTGTATGGTGCGAGTTTTGAGAGTTGGGTTTGATTTTCAGGTGTCTTAAATAAAAGGGTGGTATTAAAGTGAGGTGTTTCATTCAGTTGTTTGAGAATCTCTTTAATTTGTTCTTGTTTTGTCACGGTGATCATGAGTTCTTTGGTGTCACTTAGCGCGAATAAAGCAGCGATTAAGTAGAAGGTATGATTCATTTCATAGTGCTTCACTTGTTTGGCTAGGTACTGAATTTGTTTTTCAGCTTCTGTTTCAAATAAGGTATCACCTGTGAGTTTGGCTAGACGAATGAGATTGTATGCGGCGACTGAATTACCAGATGGCATAGCTCCATCATATAACTCTTTTGGTCTTAGCATTAAGGTTTCAGCATCATGTCCCGTTAGATAAAATCCACCCGCTTCATCTTTGAATAAGTCTAACATCTCTTTGTTTAATTGAATCGCTAGTTCTAAATACTCCACTTCTGCGGTACTTTGATGGAGTTCGATTAATCCGTATGACAAGAAGGCATAGTCATCAAGATAAGCTTTAAAATGACTCTCCCCTTCTCGGTATCTCGCTAAGAGTCGTGTTTCATCAAAGAGGTGTTGTTTAATAAAGATGACAGCTTTTGAGGCGGCATCTAAGTAAATCATCTTTTGTGTTTGCCCATAGAGTTTAGCAAAGGCGGCAATCATTAAGCCATTCC